>JAKSCF010000354.1 GCA_022360735.1 Clostridia bacterium | reverse complement strand
AGTATTATCAAAGATGTTCTTTACGCCTTTTGCAGTCCATGCATCTACATGCTCAGCCATAGGCGATGACGGCGTAATGGGATAGATGCCCGCAACTTCTGTAAAGGCGTAGGATATATATGCTGCCGACTCATTTCCATCCATCATTTTCATTTTTTTTCCCATAATCTTTACCTCCTGCTACTTGATTGTTTGTTTTTAAAATTTATTGTGGAGCAACTTTATTGATAAGAAATTCTTATGCTCTTTATTATTTTGTGAAAAAATATTGGAGCAATTTTACTTGCCCCAATATCTACTATAGAACCTTGATATAACACTTAATATCCAGAACATTCGAGCCCCTTGGAATTACAACGAAATGAACTTTTATTTACTTCTATCCTTCATATCATTAGCCCTTAAAATGATAAGCTATGTTTAAAGCGCCATACGATAAATTTCCGCAGTAATTTCTTTCGTAAGCTTGATAAAACTGCCGTGATTCGGACTTTCATGGAACATGTTTTCAACCAACATGGGAATATCCTCTTTTTTTCCACCAATTTCAGTAATAGTCGTAGGCATTCCGATGGATTTTACAAACTCTTTAAAAGCAGCGATACCTTCTCTGGCTGTTACTTCCGGATCTTCAAAATTCATCTGACAACCCCAAATTCTTACTGCGAACTGGACGAACCGATTGACGTCCTGTTTCATGGCATAAGTCATCCACGCAGGAAACAAAATAGCCAGACCGGCTCCGTGTGAGCATCCATATGTGGTAGACAATTCATTCTCCATGTGATGCGTTCCCCAATCCTGGTCACGGCCCACGCCGGTGATGTTATTATGAGCAATCATGCCTGCCCACATGATATTAGCACGAGCTTCATAATCGTTAGGATCGGCCATTGCTCTTTTTCCTTCCTTGATCATAGTCAAAAGAACTCCTTCTAACAAACGATCCGTAACTTCAACATCCTTAGTGTGTGAAAAAAGACGTTCCATACAATGAGCCATAATGTCGGTAATTCCGCTAGCCGTCTGATATGGCGGCAATGTCGCCGTCAATTCCGGATTCATAATAGCGAACTTAGGACGAAGGATGTCACCATCCGCACATCTTTTATACATACCATCTTCATGGGTAACAACCGAGTCGGTGGAGCCTTCGCTTCCTGAAGCCGCTAAGGTCAGTACTACCCCGACAGGAAGCGCCTCAGTCACGGTAATACCCTTGTAGAAATCCCAAAAATCTCCGTCATAAGGAACACCCAGCGCAATTCCTTTTCCGGAATCAATAACACTTCCACCACCTACGGCAAGTATAAAGTCAACCTGTTCTTTTCGAGCCAGTTCAATTCCTTCGTAAACCAATCCGCTTTTAGGATTAGGTTTTACTCCGCCTAATTCAACGTATTCTAAACCTTCCGCATCTAAAGAAGCTTTCACCCGATTGAGAAGACCTGATTTCACTACAGAACCGCCGCCGTAATGAATCAGTACTTTGCTTCCGCCAAAACGTTTAACATATTCCCCTGCTGTTTCCTCTTTACCTTTTCCGAAAACGAAATAGGTAGGCGTGTAAAAAGTAAAATCATTCATAAAATATACCTCCTAATTAATCATTAACTGCAAAATCATTATTCAAATTACTGCTATAAAAAGTTATTTTAGGCCTCTGTATAGATACCTTCACGCAACCAACGGTTTAATTGTTCACGATCCATATGACCAATACCAAGATATTCAAGACTGTAACCAGCATCCGCCATTAAGTCTTTTTTAGTCATTGAACCTCCAATGGTAATCATCGCATCAATTACAGGCGTTTTCGCTCCAAACTTTTTACCTAGCTGACTGATTAAGTAGCAGCCAACAGGAATATCTTCTGTTATATAACGGTTATCAAGGGAGAATGGTCCATCTCCATAAGGCTCTTGTCTATAACGCATATCATAATCAAATGGAATTTTATAACCCTTACCCATGTACTCAGGACCATAGATGGAGCTACGGCAGAAGAAATAGTCTGTGTCAACCGGAGCAATATCTGTTCCGCAAGCCTTAGCAACAGCCACGCACTCATTCCAGAAATCCACCTGAACTTCAGCAATAGCCGGGCACAGTGCATGCGCATATAGAGAATAATTTTGTTTTTTCTGACCGAACAGCGTAAAGTTCTGCATTACAGCAGCACCCAAAACCGCGCCGGGAACGTGGATAACAGGATTGATATTTGAAAGAGAAACGTCTAACACAGTATCAGCTGTTTGGTATCCGAATTCTTCAATATCTGAAGCATATGTGCATGGATCAAGAGGTGGAAAATATTTAGAAGCTTCCATAAACACATCATTATCACTTGAAGGCATAGCGCCACCTCTCATTAGAAGTACACGGTCACCGATATTGATCTCATTAGTGGTAAGACCACCCTTAACTAGAACACGTGCGCCATAAGGAGAAGTTCCCCATCCACCAACGATAACATTTGTAGTGCAATTTGCTTCATGCATCATCTTTCGAAGCAACAATGAGCCATAGTTATCAGGAATGATAGAAACAATTTGGCCATCCTCCAGTAAAGGAATCAGTTTTCCAAACAGCGCCTTGTGTCCAAGAGCTACTGTTGTGACAACCACAAGTCCCGCGCCTTTTACAGCTTTGGCTAAATCGTCAGTTACCATATCCATATGTGCAACACCAAGTCGGCTGAACATTACTCCGTTGGTTTCCGGACCGCTCAGCCTAATACCGGTTTTTTCTACATTTTTAAGTGATCTTGGTGCAAATCTTGGATCATCCCAAAGTCTTACTTCTCTACCGGCTAACTTACAGTCAGCTGCACAGGGCTTGCCTACACCGCCTGCACCAAGAATTGCTATAGGTTTTTCTTGTGCATTTTTAAGATACATAATTGATTACTCCTTTCGCATATGAAAAATTAATATTATTAATCTAATTTTAACCGTAACACGTTTTATGTTATGTGCCGGCTTTCGCCGCTTTTTTGCCGTGTCTCACCTCCTCCCAATAATGACGGTCAGATTGTGAGACTTGAAAAGGTTATCTATTTCGTACCCCTACTTTTAATACATTACGCAGATAGTCAATGCTTTCTTTGCATGCCTGAATTTCCTTTTCACGAGCAACTTCAAGGGAATCGTCTCCCATCTCATACTCCACTTCAAACGCAATGCGGTCCAAAGGTGCTTTTTCCTTTAAAGTTCTCAGAACCTTGGCACAGTCGATGTCTCCTTGTCCGATGGGCGCGCCTATGAAATGGGTACCATCAGGGTCTACTACCAGCTTGTTATCACAGAAATGACAACAGTTTGCATATGGCGCCATCTTTTC
Organism: Clostridia bacterium; assembly: GCA_022360735.1. The sequence goes on along the minus strand of JAKSCF010000354.1, from coordinate 13,994 downwards.
GACACAGACCTCCGGACTCTCCAAAACAACCAAAGAATTGATGGTATCCAAACACGCGCCAATGTTGGGATGATTCAGCTGCCGGACCAACCAGATCACTTCGTCGGCATAAGTATCACAGTGATTCTCAATGGAGATCGTCAGGCCCAATTCTTCCATCAGCGGGATATTGGTTTTGAACTCATCATATCGGTTGCTCAACTGACGCATGACGTCGGGGTGGAAACAGGTACCATAAAGAGGACGCGGACGTTCAATGTCCAAGCTGAACTTGACCAAATCAGCCCCCATTGCTTTCCCGTTTAGCAACGCATCTTTGACTGAAGCGTTGACTCGAGCATCACAAGGCGCGTTGAAGGAAACATTGTATTCCAGATAAAGGTCGTGTGCCTCAGCAGCGGCCTTTACTTCGGCCAGGCGTGCAGGGTCAAGCGACTCCAAATCAACATTGGTGATATGCAGTCCATCCAGTTCCCATTCCACGGCCAGGTCCATCAACTGCATCAAGTTAACGGCCTTTTCAAATGCATGAGCATCCTGAAACCCCCAGCTTTCTCCCAGACCGTTGAGATGAAGCGTATATGTGTGCATACCTAACTTAATTTGACGTTGGGTGTTTTTCATCTTTGTATTCTCCTTTAATCATAATTTTTATTTAAAACGCCTCTCTTGTAATCCATCAAGAGAAAAAAATGCGTCTGAATTTTATATCGCTTACTATGAATAAGCTTATGTATTGCTATAGCAATAATTAGGCCAACTTTTTATAGATTCAATAAATTGTATAAAGAATAGAAAAATTGAATTTCATTGAGTTTTTTGTAACTGGTGTATCCGTCGGACGCCGGTGCAAAAAACGTTCAACATTCGGCGCAAAACGCAAAAAATTTTTGCATATTGCAAATAAATATGTATGCAATTATAACATAGAAAACCCGCAACATTTTTGTTCATAGTGCGGGTTTAAATTATATTTTTTCAATTTTAACACAAAAAAACTTTTACAGTGACCTGGCTGAATTTAGAATGTAATCCGGTATATAGCCCTTAGTCACCACAGCTCCTTATTCTTTTTTAAATAACGATTGAATTATAAGCGACAATTTTGACGGTTTTATGGGTTCCTCTCCTGAATCCGAAGCATTTGCCACAGCATCCTCATAGACATACTGCCTTGTATCGGTACGAGGCAGTTTGGCTATATGTTTGATAAAACCAATAACCATAATTATGCCAAAGAACGTTATGGGCATTCCACAAAAAGATTTTATAATTTTAACCCCGTCAATACCGCCTGCAAAGGTAAATACCAGCGCAACAGCAATGAAAATAATCCCCCAGAACCATTTGATTTTCTTAGGAGCCTCTATGGTTCCGGAACCATTCTTCATCGACATACTTGACAATGAAACTACCATAGAGTCACATTGGGTTGCAAGAGAGACGGTTATAATAAACATCATTATTATGGTGAATAACCCTGCAAATGGCAATTGTCCCAATACGGAAAGTGTCAGAGCCTCGGCGCCGTTCTGCTGATAAATAGAGAAAAAGTCGATACCTTCAAATATCTGGGCATGTATGACGTTTCCTCCAAAAACAGAGAACCAGGCGAATCCAAATAATGAAGGCATTAACATATTAACCACAACAAACTCACGCAAAGTTCTTCCATAACCTAAACGAACAAAAAATAGGCCCAGCATTGGTCCGTAAGCCAACCAGTCTACCCACCAGTACATATCCCACCACTGTGGCCAAAGCTGCCCATTTGGGTATGGGGAGGTGTAGGTCATAGCTTCAATAAAATTGCCAAAAAAAGCGCCCATTGATTCAGTCATCAAATTAAAAATATATGCAGTAGGACCAAAGATCAACAATACGAATAGCAAAAGAAAAAAGAAGTTTGTATTTTTGTCGCTGAGCCAGTTAATACCTTTTTTCAGTCCGGTGAGGCTGGAGACCATATATATTGAAAACAGAACTAATGCAGCTAATAGATAGGTTTTGGTACTCGGTTCAATACCGGCTGTCAGTCTTAGACCTTGAGACAACTGCATGAATCCGTATCCAAGACCGCCTGCTACAGCACCGGCTATTGAAAAGACCGTAAGCACATCCACTACAGTAGCCCATTTGCTGTCTAAAAATTTTTTGCCAAAAGCAGGCACTAGGGCTGAGCTGACTCTATAAGGCATTCGCATATTATGACAAACATAGGCTAAAACTATGCCGAAGACGACGCTGCTTGCATATGGAATAAGTGTCCAATGAAGGAAAACCGTTCGCATACTCCATTTAATCGCTTCATTGCTACCCGGTTTAATCCCAAAACTCGGAGCCGGTTCCATGACAAATATCAGTGGTTCTGCAGCACCCCAAAACACTACTCCGGCACCGATTCCCGTACAAAGTGCTATGGTGAACCACTGCCAGTAACTCATTTTAGGTTTTGCATTTGGACCCCCTAAGCGAATATTTCCCATAGGATGAAAAACTATAACTACGCAAAAACCCAAAAAAAGTAACATAGCTAGGCTGACCAGCCACCCTAAATTATACATCATAGATTCAAATGCGTTGGTAAGTATATTAATAAACTCGAAAGAATCAAGAAATCCCCACAGCAATAGTGCAATAAAAATGATGCCTGGGATTAAAACAACCGGTAGCCTTAAACCGTTTTTTACTATATTTTTATTTTCATACATATTTCTACTCCTTTTAAATTTGTGAAAATTCCGAAAAATTAAATGAATTGTCTTTTCAAATGCAAGAGCATCCTGTAACCCTCTGCTTTATCCCATACCGCTGAGATGAAGCGTATATTGATACATATCTAATTTAATTTGCCCCTTGGTGTTTTTCATCTTTGTACCTCCTTTGATCATAATTTTATTATTCAAAACACCCCTATGGCCGTATCCATCAAGAAAAAAAGGGTGCCTCTGAATTTATGGACCTGACTACGAATGCGCTTATCTATACTTGCATAGCAATAATTAGGCCAACCTTTTTGTATATATCGAAATTATAAAGAGAGGTTTAAAAAACTATCAAGTATTTGGCTATATTTGGCTAAAAAAACGCGATAATTTTTTGCAATTGCACATAAAAAACCCGCAGCATTTTCTTCATGGTGCGGGTTTAAATTCTATTATTTCAATTTTTCACTCAAAGCTTTTACATCCATGGTATTCTCCTGCACTTTTCTTTCTCCATAGCGGGTGACCCAGATCTAGAATGTGATCTGATATAAAAGCACAGCAAATTTTCTTTGCTCTCTATGTCAAAAACTGCAAAAAAAGCTTGCTCATTTTTTTAAGGTAATTAATTTTCAGGACAAAGTCCCAATATATACATTACTTTAATAAACTATCTGCAAGTTCTACTGCCGATGCAGCATCACTTGAATAATATGCTCCTATTGATTCTGCATATTGCTCAGTAACCGGAGCGCCTCCAACTAACACTTTTACATGGTCATATAGTCCATTATCTTTTAGACATTCTACAGTATCTTTCATATATACCATCGTTGTTGTAAGCATCGCTGACATTCCAACGATATCAGGATTATGTTCTTTTACTGCTTCAGCAATAGCTTCCGGAGTTATATCAATCCCTAAATCTATTATTTCATATCCTGCACTCTCCATAAGCATCATAACTAAGTTTTTGCCTATATCATGAAGATCTCCTTTTACGGTTGCAAATAAACACCTTCCTATAGTTTTAATATCACCATCCTTCAAAAAAGGTTTTAATATCTCCATTCCTTCGGCCATTGCTTTAGCTGATATCAACACCTCCGGAACAAATAGTTCTCCTTCTTTAAATAATACACCTACATGATTCATACCTTCTAATAGTCCGTCATTAATGACTTCTTTTGGTTCATGTCCTTCATCAAGAGCTTTCTGGCACAATTCTTTTACTTTAGATACATTGCCTTCTTCTAAGTTTTCTGCTATTTCTTCATACAGTGCATTCATTTTTATTCCTCCCACGCTTTTTATAAGTTAGTTTGAAATTATTAATACAATTTGCAATAATCATACCAAAAAAAATAATATTTCCCTTAAATGTATTTACCATTTCAAATAATCACTTTTCTTCATATATTCAACACAGATTATTACAATAAACTTTCAATTTTAGTTATTTTGTCATATTTTTTTTATTATCTTAACTAAAAAACTCTGTATCAAGGGGCAGTCCTCCGTGATACAGATATCTTTAAAAGCTAAAATCTATAGGAATTTAATCTCTGAGTCAAAGTTTTCCATCCAACCGGATATCATATTTTTTTTAAGGGGCTGACTTCCGGAAGCTAATATAACTAGAGAGCCTCTCTTTGGAATAATCTCTGTTTCATGGATTGTAAGTTGATTTGAGGTCCCATCTACATAGTGCCATTTGTTTTCTATAAGCGTAAATCCCTTTATCCTATAAAAATATTCCGAAATGCTTTTTATCCATTTTTCAACTTTAATCTTTGTAAAGCTACCGTCCATGGAAACCAATACCTTCTGCGTTCCTATGACCCTTATGCTTCCTACATTTATATCCTTTAAGCTATTCTCATAGCTTAAATTTAAGATTATATTAGGATCCTCTATCTTGCCAAAACTAGTAGTTTTTATGTCTGCTCCGGGATTTATTTCTTTAATGATTTCTTTTATGAATTCAATTTTTTCATCATTAACCAAATCGATTTTATTGATTAAAACTAAATCACTGCTTTCAATTTGGGATTTAACCGACGGAGCTGTGTTGATTAACATATCTATATTGGTTGAATCCGCTATTGCAATGGCTCCTTTGTAAATGTACTCGTCTTCTACTTTTTGTTGAACCACTGAAAGTATTGTACCCATATTGGCAGGATCTGATAGTCCTGAACTCTCTATTAAAACTACATCCATAGGAAGTGCAGATATTTTAATTAACGCACTAATAAATGTATCGGATCTACAGTTACAGAAAATAGAGCCATTGCTAATCTCCTCAATGGAAATGCCTTCTTTCTTTAGCAATGTTCCATCTATACCTTCTTTGCCAAATTCATTAACGATTACCGCAACTTTTTTCCCTTTAAATACATTTATTAAATGATGCATAAAGGTCGTTTTTCCTGCTCCTAAAAAACCTGATACAAGATAAAGCTTTTTACCATCATGCTTCTCCATCTCATCAACTCCTTAAATAACCCGCTACATAAAAGCTTTAATTTCTTTAACAAACTCATCTCTACTGGGAATAATGGATGAATATTTTAATTGTCCATTTATATATATACTTGGTAAATTCTTAACGCCCATCTTCTTAACTCTGGCAATGTTCTCTTTAATTGTCCATTTATATTCTACTATGTCTATTTTATCACCAAAGTGTTCCTTCATATCATTAGCTGAATTCATCATATACGTACAAGCCGCACAAGTAGCTGAGTCAAGAGTAAACACTTCTACCAAAGGTTTTTCAAGTGAACCATAGTCTGGTATTTCAATATCAATATCTTCTTCTACAACCTCATAGTTTGCAATCGTTTCTCTTGTCTTTTCAGGATCACTAATCGTCTGTTGAACAGCTATTGTATTTTCTACAGGTACATCATATGGCATATCACACCCGGGAGCTATTATTAAGTTTTTATGGCTTAAATTATCCATTAGTTCCAAAGTATACTTCATATTATCTTGTTGCGTTCCATGAAGCATAACGGTTGTAAGCGGTATATTTCCACCCATAGCTATATTGTGTTTATCAGAAACTTCCTTTGCAGCTACCATATCTACATTCTCATCTATGGATATTGAATCCGGGTTTGTTTGGCACATAACGTCTATGCTCCTTGTTGCATCGCCACATACAAAGAATGATGAAAATGCTTTCTTTTCCCTGATAAAATCAAACAACTTTGTATAGGGCTCAGTTAAAAACTTTTTAAAATGTTTTGGAGATATTTGAGATATAAGGGGATCGACTACTGCTATCACATCCATACCCGCTTCTATATAATACTCTGCCATTTTTATATTGATTTCATTTGCATAGTGGATTAATGCCTTAACATATTCAGGATCCTCGAACATATCCATAAATATATTTGTACCTCTTAAGTGTGAAGCTAATGTAAATGGTCCACAGGTAAGCCCATATAGTGCAGTCGTGTCGCCTACTTTCTTCTTTAGCTTTTTCATGACATCAAGAACCATTGGAATTCTTCCATCTGTTTTTTGTGGAACTTGACATATACAAGGCAGTTCCTTTGTCTCTGCTAATGGATGTGTTCTTACTGCCGGCGGTGCATCTTCAGCCCACTGAAGTTCACAACCCAATACTTCAGCTTCTATTTGAAGGTCAAACATTACAGGCTGCCCGTCCGGTCTGTATAACTTATTAACTTCTAGTAATGATTCCAATAATTTTTCTTCATTTGTTAGAATTTCCTTGGCATTGACACCAATTAGTTTACCCGCGTGTACGCCTGCAAACGGAATCCATGGTATTCGGTCTGTTTTTTCATGTCGTAACGTTTTTAAAATCAACTCTTTTCCTGTCATTATTCTTCCTCCTTTAATTGTGTATTCTTTCATTATTCTGAATTATATAGATTAATTTTAGAAATGTTTTGCAACTTTATCATGAATTTTGGTAATATTTCTTCAGGTCTTAGTGCTTGATGCTCTGATTTTTCGATTATTTCATACCATTATGAGATATCCTTATATTTATCATTTTATATGATAATTTTTATAATATATTGTAGATTTTTCATCAGTCTTGGTAATATTTTCAGATTTTAAACTGGTTTTTTCTTGTTTATTATTTTTTTTATATTATTATTGAATTAATAGATGAATTTTGGGAGGCGTTCTATGATATTCTGCAATACTGGTAATTTAATACACAAAGAACTGGATGAACTGCTAAAAACATACTATATGTCCACAGGCGTAAGCATATTAGCCATTGATACAAATGGTCAAGTCCTTACCTCCTATGGTGATTCTTTTAGTTTCTGTGATTTAGTTCATAAATTTAACAAACTCAACCACAGCTGTAAGGATTTTCACCTTAAAGCTTGTAAGTTAGCCATAGATATTGGAGAACCCTATTTTTTTTATTGCCCAATAGACTTTGTTCATATAGCCATTCCTTTGCTTAATAATAGAACATTTTCCGGAGGAATCATTGTAGGTCCTATCATTATGAATCATCCCTCTAACAAAGATCATAAGCAATTCATTCTTCAAGATATTTCAACCCATAATATAGATGTTCTTTCAAAACATTATGATCATATAACAACTGCTGATCCAATAAGAATAAACTATCTTGGTAATATGCTATTCATGATGGCCTCCAGAGAAATGGATAATTATGAAAGCTATCTAAATGAAAAAAAACTAAAAATGGATCAGCAGTCTAGAATAAACGAGTATATACAGATGTATAAAAATATATCTGATAAAAATACAAAATTAAATCATATGGAAAATGATTTATTTTATAAGGTGAGGGAAGGAAAAGTAATTGAGGCCAAAACCATTCTTAATGAATTAATCGCCTACATTTATTATGAAAATGGATCTAATATATCATTAATTAAGGCTGGTGTAATGGATGTATGTACTCTGCTTTCTCGTGCTGCAATTGATTGCGGAGCCCCTGTAAAGGAAATGCTGGCCTTTAACTACCTTCTTTTTGATGATTTAAATAAACTGAAAAGTCTTGAAGAAATATCTTATTGGATGCTTAAGGTATTAGATTACTATATCGAAAATTCAATTAATCTTTACCCAAATGAAATAGAAAAGTCTATACTATATATCAATAAGCACTTTAAAAATGATATAAAGATTAGTGATGTTGCCGATCATGTTCATTTAAACCCTAGATATTTTTCTTCTTTATTTAAAAAAGAAGTTGGCGTATGTTTTTCAGAATATTTACAAAAAATACGCATAGAAGAAAGTAAATTTCTTATTTGCAATACTAATAAATCCATTCTTGAAGTATCTACCAGCTTAAGATTCAGTGATCAAAGCTACTTTACTAAAGTATTTAAAAAATTTACCGGAATGACGCCTAAGCAATACGTATGTAAGTTTAGGTAATTCTATTACTTGTAATATCGTTATGCTATTAACACCACCTATTTAAAAGAAAAATCATTTCTTGTAAGATAAAAAATACAGGTTGAATCTTCTTATTTTATATTAGATAAGCTTACATTAACTATAAAAAGTGCCCAAATATCCAAGTTATATTTAACCTGAATACTTGAGCACTTATATAATCTGATAATATTAAATATTTTATCCTATGGGAAGAATTTTATATCCCTTTAAAAATACATATATAATTATTGATTATTAACAGCTGCCTTAAAATTTGCTTTGGTATGTGCTGACTTGATTTCCAAAGAGGGATCTTTTCTCAAGGTTTTCATAAAACTATAAACCATGAACAGCATGACTATTGTAAATGGCGTACCAAAAATAAATGAAACGGTTTGTACCGCTTTTAGCCCCCCTGCCAATAAAAGCATTGCAGCAATCGACCCTTCAACTATACCTAAAACAATTTTAATCCCATTTTTAGGATTTAGTGCTCCTTTAGAACATAACATTCCTACAACAAAGATTGCAGAATCTGCTGACGTTACATAGAAAGTACATATCAAAGTGATCACTAATATTGATAATACCTCCGCCAAAGGCAAGTGGCTTAGTGTAACAAATATAGCACTTGTTATGTCCCTTGCAACCGCTTCTGCTATACCTCCTGCTCCAAACAAATCAATATGCAGTGCTGTCCCTCCAAATATAGCTAACCACATAAAGCTTAATATTACAGGAGCTATCATTGTTCCCAATACAAACTCTTTGATAGTTCTTCCCTTTGAAACCCTGGCAAAGAACATCCCGCAGAATGGGCCATACATAATCCACCATACCCAATAGAAAATGGTCCAACTTTCAACCCAATTAAATCCGGCATGCTTTGCTACCGTTCCTTGTGTGTCTAAGAAAAAACTACTTCCCAGTATATTTTGTAAATATCCTCCAATTGATTCTGTAAATAAGTTTATAATATATAAGGTTGGGCCTGCAAGAAATACAAACGCCATTAAGATTCCGGCAATAGTTACATTAGCATTACCAAACCATTTGATACCTTTTTCAACACCCGATACGGCAGCAATTATAAATAAAACCGATAAAATTGCGATAATCGCTATAGCAACCGTATTGCCTTGGGGTATTCCATATAAAAAGTTTAATCCGCTATTTATTTGCATAGCACCTAATCCCAGTGAATTGGCGACACCAAATAGAGTAACAAGAATTGCTAAAATATCTACTGCTTTTCCAATAGGCCCTTTTACTCCTTTTTCACCTATTATAGGATATAAAGTGGAACTTACCAGTGCAGGCAAACCCTTTCTATATGCAAAATAAGCTATAGGCAACCCAATGAAACCATATATTGCCCAAGGATGTAGTCCCCAATGGAAAAATACATAACGCATACCAACTCTTGCAGCTTCAGCAGTATTGGAATCAGCTAAAGGATTTGATGCAAAGTGCATCATAGGCTCTGCAACACTCCAAAATACTAAGCCAATACCCATACCACAACTAAATGTCATTGCTATCCAACTACCCGTACTATATTCCGGCTTTTCGTCATCTTTACCAAGTTTTATTTTTCCATATTTGCTAAATGCTAAAATAAATAAAAATGCTAAGTAGCCCGCCAGCGAAAGTAAAAAATACCATCCTAGATTTGTAAGACACCATGATAAGATGTTGTCCAATACCCCCGATACATATTCAGGTGCCCCCATAGTCCATAATACAAATAACACACAAATACTAACTGAAATAAACAAAACTTTTTTGTCAATGTTTTCAAGATTTTTACCCATAATGTTCTCCTCTAATTTATACAAAATTATATCAAAATCTCTATTAGAATCTCTATCAGAATTTCTATTAGAATTTCTGTCCAAATCTTCATTTTGTTTGTAGCTTGACACTGATTGTGGATGATATCTAATATTACGGAATTTAATTCTAATATTGTTAATCATCTTTATGAATCACTGCTGTTCTTACCCCACATCTCTATTTGTTCTGATTCTGTTATACTAAACCGGTGCAATCAATATGATTATCCTTTAGATACTCCATAAGCTTAGATTGTATATCTCGTGGCAATTCAGGCTTCTTATACTTTCTGAGCATCTTTTCCTTTTTCTTATTAATATTGGTCAGCAGCTTTCCATTAGGGGTTTCGTCTTTCTGAATTGCCCCTCTAACGCTAACATCAGGGATAAATGTATGTTTTCTAAAGTTTGTAACCGTATGCTCATGGGTTAAGAATTCTCCCCCAATTCCTACGGTTTTTATGACATCTAAAGGTATTGCGTTCTCATCTGTACTTACACCTTCTACAACACGTTTTACCATTCCAACCATTTCAACATCAGCTATATATTTTTCAAAACACATGGATTCATAGCTGCCTAAACCTCCGGCGCTATGAAGTATAAAATTCATTTTTTCTTGGGCTGCTGTCAACAGCACCATCATCCCTTCATACCCTGCTTGAATGGATACGGATTTTGCATCGGTTAATGTGCCGCCGCCTCTACATGGTACCCCATAATGCTTAGCTAAACCGGCACAATAAGTTACAGCCAGTGCAGATTCCGGTGCTCCAATACAGAAACTTCCATTTTTCATATCAGCAACCGAAGTAGCCGAACCATATATAACCGGAGCCCCTTCTCTTATCATCTGAGCTACCGCAATACCTGCTAAAGACTCAGCATTTGAGATGGCAATGGCTCCTCCTATACTAACCGGTCCAGTTGTTCCTGCCATTACGGCAGGTGCTATAATTACAGGCTGTCCGCTTCTTACATATACTAGCATCGTTTCTAACATAGTTTTGTCAAACATTAAGGGAGATGCACTGCTAATAATGGCTACAATTCTCGGTTTTGCCAGGAGCTCTTCTTTCCCACCAAAAACAATACTCAGCATGTCCATGGTCATTTCAGCTTCTCTTTGTCCTCCCATGCCCCCAAATATACACTTATCGGAGTGATTTAAAGTAGCATTCAGCATAATCTGATACAGATTATCTTGGTCTATATCACATGGTGTTACCATGACCCCGCCGTTTATATTAAAATGCGGCGTTTGCTGCACAAGTTTAAGAAAAGTAATATAGTCATCGTATTTTGCAGCTCTTAGGTTGCCGTCAAAGTCTGCAATAAATGGAAAACCTGAATTGCATGAAAGGAATTCAGTATGATCTCCACCTATCAGCATGTCATGTTTAGAATTCCTAGCATATATTTTGAAAGTACCAGGCGCTTTTCCTACCCACTTCATGATTTGATCTCTCTTGAAATAAGCAATGTTATCTAAAACCTTTATATTATTATGCCTTAGTATTTCAAGTATTTCTTCATGAATAAATTTAATCCCAACTTCTTCAAGTATTTTCATAGTTCCTTCGTGAATATTATTTAGGTTTTCTTTCATCTTGTTGCCCTCCCTGTGCATTTGTAAAATTTATTATGACTACAGCTAATTCAATAATACTTAACTTAATTCCCTAATGTAAAAAGCAGGATGTCTCTGTGGGGTACTCATTAGAGCAAAAGCTAATTTCTTATATAGTATCATTACATTTGTTCTTTAAGAACATATTTGAAATTAATATCCCTAAACTCGTTGCAATTACAGCTGGTAATATCCCTCCACTTAAAAGTTTATATAAGGAAGGCACAGATTCAAATAAAATCGCTGCTACTACACCTAAGCCTAATCCAATTCTTGCTGAAACTACATTCATTTTAGATTTAAATTCTTTAGATTTTCTATCCCTCATTATTAAGCCAATTACAAAGGCCGGAATTAATACGCCTCCGCATACGGTGTATCCATATATACCTAATCTATAAATAAATGGCGCATACAATGCACCAAATATTGATATAATACCTGCTAACAATGTTGCTATTTTAGAATATTTTATCCCTTTATCTTCAGGCAGCTTCCCTTCGGGATCTATGATATCTACAACCGCATTGGCTGCAGCACAATTTAAGTGAGTATCAGCACAGGACATGGTTGCAGCCATTACTCCTAATGCTAAAAATACACCTACCCATGGAGGCATTTTATTTAATATTAACCATACTAATGCTTTGTCGCCTACTTCTTGATGGATTACAAATGTTGAAATACCAATTGTAATGATAAAAAGAACTAATAAAATATTACAGAAAAATGTTATACCATATGCCTTTCTTGCTGTTTGTACGTCCTTAGCTGCAAATGCTCTATTCCAAAAGATAGGATTAGATATTGCACCTAGCAAACCTACAGTAAAGCCGGCGATAATTTCTACCTTAGGCGTTGCAAATAGATTCCACATTTTAGGGTCTATGCTGCTGACTTGTTCTCCCAGCCAAGCAATGTCAAAATTGAAGGTTTTTAATCCAAGGAATATGACAGCTGCAGCAAAAAGCATTTGTATCGTTCCATGTAAAGCATCTGCATAAATTACAGCTGCCAATCCGCCATTTACTGTGTAGTATATGAATACTGCACCACATACTATTACTGCAACTCTAAAGTCTACATTAAATACTTGCTGTATGACGTATGCCAATCCCATTATTTGACCACCCGGCCAAACTACATTGGGGAATAAGCTGGCAACACCCGAAATACGCCTAACCGTAATGTCTCCACCACATAAATAATCTGAAATATAATGGGGCATGGACATATATTTAAATCTTGCTAAATACGGTGCCATTATATATCCTATTAAAATACCTCCCAAAAGCCCTTCGCCTAACCATAACCAATATGCCGAAGCTCCAAACATTGCGCCTCTGCCTGCATGACCAATAAAGTTACCTGCTCCACTAAAACTTGCCCAAGCAGTTAATAATAAAAGTAATGTCCCCGTTCTTTTACCTGCAATAAAATAATCTTCTACATTAGCAGCTTTGCCTTTTGTTTTAATACCAATGATTATACAAGCTGCCAAATCTATTACTATAAGACCTGCAGATATCATCATAAAAGTAGTACTCATAACTTATCCTCCTCAACGATTTATTTTCTTAATTCATCTACTAACCTACAAATTAAATGTTTAGATATTTTTAGAGTGATAAGTATGTAACATTGTATTATACAATAAATTTTGTTTATTCTTTTTTACATATGAATATTAAGAAATAGTAGGTTGATTAATCTTTATCAATAGGTTTGAGCAAATGATAAAATTATAGGCTGACCATATCTTGTCGAAACAAGTATTGTATCAAGAAAGTTTTAATAGTTATGTCGCATGTCACTCCTTTCTTATTGATTTAAACAATCTTAATTTATACACGCATCATACAAGCAATAGCCATGCCAAAAAAATATGACAATTCAGAATTTTCATATTTCTCACTCATTATATTTGCAAGTACCTTTTATTCTTGTTATACGTCAATTAATACTATTCACAGGCTATTACATCATTTGTTTTACATCAGCTCCAATACTTTTTAAATAATTTAAAAGCTTTATTTTAATATCCAAAGATATATCTGGTTTCTCATAGTTATTTAGCATTTTATCTAATTTCTTTTTAACATTGCTTATATTTGCATCATTCGTATCTTTGAAATTTTTCAAAACACCTCTATGGCTCACTTCCGGTTTAAAGGGTTCTTTTCTGCAGTATTTTATAGTATGTTCAGTAGAAAGAAATTCTCCGCCAGGACCTACTTCCTTGATTAAGTCCACAGCTAAAGTATCATCATTGATCTCAAAGCTTCGATCCCCTAACAAAATGTCTTCCATTATATAGTTTTTAAGTATGCTTTTCATTTTACTAATATTTTGATTAATCATAATACATCCCCTTCAATATTTTCTAAATTTTTTAGTGCT
>JAKSCF010000489.1 GCA_022360735.1 Clostridia bacterium | reverse complement strand
TAATCCTGCACACCCTAGTGATTTACACATAGTGGAATTTACTTTTTCATTCAACCCTATTCATTTGTAAAACTCAATTAAAGCAGCTGAAAATATTTGTCAAGAATTAACAGACAACTTCTTTAGTATTAAGAAAAAAACTATCGAGATGAATAACGCGTCCTGACTAGCATATAGTACCATGCAGAATACACCTAATTATACATGGGATCAATCTCTTAATTCTCATATTATGAATATTTAGAAGAGGTGGTGTTTAAAACAACAAAGAAATGGAGACCCATAATATTTACACACTAAAAAACCTTCACACTCATCATTTAAATAATGGGTATGAAGGTTTAATATTTAAATCAATTATTATTTGTTGCAAATATCTTTAGCTGAGCAGCTGCTGTTACAGCTGCTGCCACAACTGCATTTTTTATTTTTTGCATCGATATAAACTTTTCTTAAAGCGATGATTATAATAACTGCAAAGATTAATCCAACAATTATGTTTGCTAACATTACATAGCAACTCCTAACCTAGCACGTGTTGAATTCGCTTTCTTTATTAGGTAGCTAACACCAACTATTGCAATAATAAGCACGATGATTGAAGGAACAAATCCTACTGCAGGCTGACCATAAGCTATAAGCGATCCAATCTGTGTTACTAACATAGCTAATACATATCCTACACCGAACTGAAAAGCAAGGCCTTTCCATAACCACTTCTTAGATCCCATTTCCGAGTTCATTGCTCCGATTGCTGCGAAACAAGGAGGCGTAAATAAGTTAAATACTAAGTATGCAAATGCCGTTACAGGTGTAAAGAATTCCGTTAATGGTCCTCCAGCTGCATGCAATGCTTCTTCTGAAGCTACTGCCATTAATACTGCAAATGTACCTACAACATTTTCTTTAGCAATAAATCCTGTAATAGCGGCTGCTGCAAGCTGCCATCCTACAAATCCAAGTGGAATTAGAAGCGGCGCAATAACAGATCCAACTGAAGCAAGTATACTTAAACCTTGATCTTCTACCGGTTGGAATCCCCAGCTATACGCTTGAGCAAACCATACTAAAGTGTTGCATACAAGGATAATAGTTGTGGCTTTATAGATAAATGCTTTTGCTTTATCAAGCATTTGAAAAAATGCATGGGATAAACTTGGTAATTTATATTCGGGAAGCTCCATAATAAATTGAGAAGTGTTTTCCCAAACAAATAATTTCTTGAGTAATAGACCTCCAATAACGATCATTACAATTGCGATAATATACATACTCGGTCCAACCCAAGTGCTCTCTGGAAAAAATACTGCTGCAAAAAGAGCTATAATTGGAAGCTTTGCGCCACAGGGTACAAAAGGCGTAAGTATTGTCGTCATTCTTCTTTCATTAATGTCTTCAATGGTTCTGGTAGCCATAACTCCCGGAATTGCACAACCGGAACCTACTATCATAGGTATAATGGACTTGCCGGATAGTCCGATTTTTTTGAAAAATCTATCCATCACCACAGCAACCCTAGCCATATAGCCACAATCTTCAAGAAGTGATAGGCAGAAGAACAATACCATGATAAGCGGTAAGAAACCTATGACTGCACCAACACCGCCAATAGCACCATCTACAATTAGTGCTTGCAATAATGGGCTTACTCCTATGCCCTCCAAGAAACCATTGGTTGCATCAGGAACGACTTCACCAAATACAATATCATTAAAAAATCCTGATAAATATCCTCCAAGACCTCCTATGGAGAAAGAGAATACTGCCCACATAACAAGGAAAAATATTGGTAACCCTAACCATTTATGTGCTACAATTCTATCCACTTTATCGGATATTGTAATCTTGGTTGCATCTCTCTTTGTAACTAAAGATTTTGCAATAACTTCATCAATAAATTTTTGTCTTGCTACATCTGAATCCTTTGAATCTTTTCCTTTAAAGCTTGGTGCTATTTGCTTTTTCTTTTCAGCACCGGCTTTTGTAGCTGCATTAATTAAATTTGCCAGTCCACTTTCTGACGTCGCAGTAGTGGGAACAACCGTACAGTTCAAAGCTTTTTCTAAAGCAGCTATATCTACTGAGTCACCTCTTTTTGATACAATATCATTTTTATTAAGTGCAATGACTACAGGAATCCCTAAATCCATTAATTGGGAGGTAAAGAATAAACTTCTGCTAATATTTGCACCATCTACAATGTTAATAATAACGTCCGGATTTTCACCTAAGACAAAATCTCTAGTAATAGCCTCTTCACTGGTATATGGTGCTATTGAATAAGCTCCAGGCAGATCGACAATCCTGACATCCATACCTTTAGGATTATACTTTGTTTTAAGGTCTGCTTCTTTCTTCTCTACAGTTACACCTGGCCAGTTTCCCACAAACTCGTTTTTGCCGGTAATCGCATTATATAAGGTGGTTTTTCCCGAATTAGGATTACCCGCTAATGCTATTTTCATAATATATCCTCCTTAAAGATAAAAAAATAAAAAAATAAAAAATAAAATTTCGCGATAATGATAATTATTATCATTATGTAGTAAAAATATAATATGCTACGTTATTATAGCATATTAGTCGTACAAACATTAGTTTATTATTTATGCTTCTATCACAATAGATTTTGCCATACCTTCATCAATCGCATATCTACTGTCTTTAATATTGATAACATAATTGCCTGCGAGCTTGGAGATAAGCGTAATTTCTTCCCCTTCAAAACATCCTAAAGTAAAAAGAAATTTCTTAGTTTTTTCTTTTCCATCAACTTTTTTAACATTAAAGGTTTGACCTGTTTTGGCTTTTGATAGTAACATAATAATCACCTTGCTTCATAATTAGTTTTTGAGAATTATTATCACCCTTTATTGATAAAGATTATCATATTCGCCCAAAAATATCAATAGAAATGGAGAAAAAAATAATATTTTTTTCTCCATTTCTATGTTAATGTATGTTTTCTTTTATTTGTTTTTTTGATATATGATCTTACCGTCCATCATTGTTAAAATAACTTTTGTTTCTCTTATTTCTTCATGATCTACTTCAAATATATTTTTGTCCAATACCACAATATCGGCAAGCTTGCCGGATTCTAAAGTGCCTAAATCATTTTCCCTGAACATCTGATATGCTGAACCGATTGTATAATATTTTAAGGCTTCTACTACTGTTAGTTTTTCTTTAGGTATCCAACCGCCAGGAGGCTTCTTATCTTCATGAAGTCTGGTTACTGCACGATAAACACCTAATAATGGATTTAACTCAGATATAGGAAAGTCTGTTCCGAATGCCATTTTGGCACCATTATTCATCAACGATTTAAAAGGCCAAGCCAATTCATTTCTTTCTGCTCCTAATATATAATGAAAAGGATGTTCATCATATTTTTCTACCCATAAATGGTCGGGTTGTACAGACGCAATAACACCAAGTTCTTTAAATCTTGGAAGATCATCAGGGTGTATATTTTCAATATGTTCAATGGTATGGCGCATGTCTTTCTTACCATTTTCATTTTGAGCTTCCTCGAAAATATCTAATGCTAATCTTACTGCACCATCACCACATGCATGAATTCTGATACGTATATTTTCTTTATCCAGTTTTTTAACTTTTTCTCTTAGATAACATTCATCTATAACTGTGTGTCCATAAAAGTCCGGTATGTCGTTGTAAGGTTCAATAAGAAGACCTGTATGGGCCATAGGCGTTCCATCAATAAATTCTTTTACTCCAGAAAATTTTAGTTTTTCCGTATTATACTTTTGTTTTAGCTGGATTAAATTTTTTATATCTTTTTTTAAAGACGGAGCAAAGTGTATTCTAGCAGTTAACTTACCCTTTTTCTCAAGGCTTTCGTAAGCTTGATATTTTAAAATATCCAATATTTGTATATCGCTGACAGAAGTTACTCCTAATTCAGCAGCTTTATGAAAAAAGCCTTCTATTATCTTGGCTTCTTTATCTGAGGAAATATCAAACGCCATATCGGTAACGAGTTTCATTGCAGCAGCTTCAAGCAAATATCCCGTGGGCTCACCCATTGTATCTTTTTCTATTTTCCCCCCTGCAGGATTGGGTGTATCTCTTGTAATACAGCATAACTCTAAAGCTTTGCTGTTAACCCATGCACTGTGCATTTCATCATTAAATAATATGACCGGGCGATGAGGAAAATATTTATCCAAAGAATGTTTTGAAGGTAATTTTTTATCTTTCCAGAAATAATGAAACCACCCAAATCCAATTACCCAATTATCCTCTCGATCTTTATAAAGCTCATACAGCCTTTTTACCGCATCTTCCTCAGATACAGCATCTATTAAATTAATGGTATCAATTTGCATTGCACCGAAAAAAGCATGAATATGGCTGTCACAAAATCCGGGCATGATTACTTTATCTCTATACTCTAATATTTCAGTATTTTCGCCTATCCAGAGCTGCATTTCTTCTCTTGTTCCAACTGAAATAATCATGTTATCTTTAATTGCTATAAATCCATCAAACGGATCATCGGTTTTTGCTGTAAAAATAATATTACTTGTAAGAATATAATCTGCTTTCAATGTTTTTCTCCTCTCTTTTGTCTTAAGCTTTATATAATCTGTAATTCCCACGGTGTCTCTCCAAGTATTTTGGCTTCTATTTCAGTAAATACAACGGTATCAATTAATCCAAATCCATTTTCAAAATTCACGACCATCCCAGGCATAAATCTATCGTCACCAATTTCTTCATCCGGGTCATATACATATGATCCTACCCAATCAGGTGGAAATGCGATTCCTAATTCATATCCTCCAACCCAATATTTGTGTTCCCAAACCCCTTTGTCTACATAGAATTTTTTGATTTTGTCCATTAACTCTTTTACAAGCATATTAGGTGTGAGTATTTCTTTAATCAAATGCATTGCTTCCACACCTGTGTTATATAGATACTCAAACTTCTTATCAGGTTTTCCTATGCAATAATATCTGGCTAAGTTTGAATGATAGCGGTTATATACACCACATAAATCAATATTTATCCTATCGCCATACATAACTCTTTTTCGTGATGTTGGCAAGTGAAAACTGCTTGATCTAACCCCCGAACGTATGGGATTTAAAAGACCTGCATTTTCTCCCCCTGCTTTTTGCATTGCCAAAGTCATAATACCATGAAGTTCAAGCTCCGTTATGCCTGGTTCTGTTGCATCAAAAGCTGCTTTATAGCCGATATCTGCAATTCGTGAAGCTACTTCAATATAATACATTTCTAAAGGAGATTTTATTGTTCGTACCTCTTGAACGACTTTTGTTCCATCCATTATTTTACTTCCCTGGTTTTCAAGTTTTGTCCTCAACATTTGGCTAACCCTTGGGTTTGGTCTATAACAGCCCAATTCCAAACCCACAACACCTTTTGTCCAGCCTTCTCCACTTAAGATATCCACTACTAGGTCTAAGAATCCTTTGTTTTCTGATGCCTCATACTGAAATTCTTTACCATACATCTCCGAACCGGGTATATCATTAATAATTTTAATCTTTGCCCCTACCGTTGTCGTATATGCTACATCCTCTTCATCAGGAATATCAAATAACATGGGTTGATTACAACTAGCATTTACAGCCACTCCCGTCGCCATAACTTCCTGCCAGGGCTCAGGTGCTGCTGCTTTATACCAGCACGCATTATATCCGGTCAGATAATACATGCTCTCCGGAGAAGTTAAATACAATGTATCTATTCCTTCTCTTTTCATTACATCTTGTACTTTTTTAAGTCTTTCTTGGAATTCTTTCTCAGGAAAAGCAACTTCAAGCTGTGCTATGCCAACATGCTTACTATTTAAAAAGTCTAGATTCATATCTTTATTCCCCCTTAAATATTTTCTAGTATTTTTTTCATTCTATAATATCTATTGACCATTAACAGTTACGATTTTGTACTAAATTTCAGATTAATTTGCTTTTTATAAAAAAATTATATTTAAACTTTATTGATTATCATTAACTCAATTCCTCCATTTGGTATACATGAAAACAAATCATATTCACTATTAACATCAATTTTTTCAATTATTATTTTTGGTATGGATTTTTTTATCAACGAATTCTCTATTTCTATTGGAAAGTATTGCGTCGCTTTAATATCATTGTATTGTGTATAAATACAGCCATTTTCTTTATTCAAACTATAGGTTGTTAAAAGATAACTTCCTTTAATATTCAAAAGTCTTACGCTGAAATTCTTTACTTCATATTTGTTTTGAATCATATCACCGTACAAAAGTATTTGGTAGTCGTCACTTTTTTTCGTTACTATTAAGCCATCTTGATTTAATATTATTTCATCTCCTAGCAGTGACAATAACTTAATGGCATGATATGCGGCTTTCTTAAATCCATTACAGGTTATTAAACCATTATCTCCCTTAAAAATTTCGTCACCTATACCATACTCATCCATCAATTTATATTCAAATTTGAATTCATCATGAGTTATAAGCTTTTTCACAATGTAGGGTAAAAACATGTACGTATCATATATTCTGCCTAAATCTATATGCCCAGCTGTTTTTATAATACGTATGTTCATAAAATAATTTTTAAGTAAATCAATTACTTCATCTCTGATTTCTTTACCTTTTTCATTTTTAATAACAATTTCAAGATGCCATTCATTTATTTTATTGAATCCATATCTGTTTTTTGTAGCTTCAATAAATTTTTCTGCTTTTTCCTTATTTAATTCTTTCTCAGAATCAATTCGTATTATGGGTGTTAAATGAATGGACTCTAAGAAATTAAGTACATAGAAAATACTATGCCAATTAAGGTTCTCATTAAAGATATGCTCTATTTTTGCATATCTAAAACCAATTTCATGTTGTGCTGATTGTATATGCTGTTGATAATCACCCCTCAATAAACTCAAGGTATTTCCCAGATTAATTTCATTTTTCCAGGAATGTTCAAACTTTTTACCTCTATGACTTAAGTCTACTTCATACTCAATCTCATTATTTTTTGAAACATTATATTCACCTAAATATTTTTCTAATTTATCAATCACCAATTTTTTTGATATTTCTCTTGTTTTTTCATTATTGGGCAACTTCCCTTTGTCTAATAAGTATTTTTCCCTAAACTCAGAAGGACTACAGTTATGCCATTTCCTAAAATGCTTCCTAAAATACCGTATATCTGAAAAACCACATTCATAAGAAATATCTATCATCTTTTTTTTACAATCCAGCAAAAGCTTTTCAGATTCTTCCACACGAATATAATTTAAAAAATCTTGAAAGCTCAATCCTGTGGCACGTTTGATCAAATGAGACAAGTAAAAAGTACTGATCTCTTCTTTTTCTGCCAGTTGTTTTAGTGTAATTTTGTTTGAATAATTGCTATATAAGTAATAAATAATTCGATTAACCCTTCTAAACTGTGCTTCATCATCTTTAAAACCATTTTTATTTGTGAATTTGTTGTTCTCAACACTAAAATACTGAAAATGATTCATAAGATTGCTTAATAAATTATCAACAAGGTTAATTATTTTTTTACTATTGGAACTTGCATTGAGATAATATTCTAATAATATTTGAGATATTAAATACCGCAACTCCTTTAACTCATCTTTTACATTGTCTTGGTCCATTGAAGGTTCACATACAAAAATAATCTGATCAATATTCGGATATTTTTTTTTATATTTATGGATGTCTAATTGGAGATTAAAAACAAGATTATTGCCATCTGCTTGATTAATACTATGTAAATCTTTTGTATTGATAACCGCAATATCCCCTTCATGCAAGAGGTATGTTTCATATCCAATCTTTACGTTGGCTGTTCCCTCTACAACAAAAATAATTTCTAATACATCATGCCAGTGCAGGGTATCATTCTCTATAGAATTTATTAATATATTTATAGGCGAAGTATCTATTTGTCTTTCAATTTCATTTTTCATTACAAGACCCCTTATAATACACTTTTCACTATTCTAACATATATTGGTTATAAAATTCCTTAACTTAAATAATATAAAAGAACATAATTTCTTAAAAAATTCAGTTGAAATATATCAAAAAACTATTTAACAATGTTCTAAAAACGTGTATAATCTAAAGGACTAATTTGCACAATGATAGGTGCAAATTTTTATTTTGACTTATAAAGGAGGACACTATAAGAAACGAATTATAGAATTTG
>JAKSCF010000502.1 GCA_022360735.1 Clostridia bacterium | reverse complement strand
TGCACAATGATAGGTGCAAATTTTTATTTTGACTTATATAGGAGGAACTATAAGAAACGAATAATAAATTTAGGAGATTCTTATAGTAAATAAATATTATGATTACAGTTACGGGCTTGGGCTTGAGATTTGGCGGTAAAAAATTATTTGAAGATGTTAATGTAAAATTTACTCCGGGCAATTGCTATGGTGTTATCGGAGCAAACGGAGCCGGGAAATCTACCTTTCTAAAGATTCTTTCCGGTGAAATTGAAGCCAATGAAGGTAATGTTTCCATTACACCCGGTGAAAGACTAGCAGTACTTAAGCAAAATCATTTTGAATTTGACGAGTTTAATGTACTGGATACAGTTATCATGGGGCATAAAAGACTTTATGACGTCATGATGGAAAAAGATGCCCTTTATCAAAAACCTGATTTCAATGAAGACGATGGTATTAAGGTAGCCGATCTGGAAAGTGAATTTGCCGAGTTGGATGGGTGGGATGCCGAAACCAATGCTGAAAAATTGTTAATAGGCTTAGGGATAAGAAAAGAATTTCATGGCAAACAAATGATGGATTTAAAAGGCAGTGATAAGGTTAAGGTATTGTTAGCACAGTCTTTGTTTGGAAGCCCGGATATTCTTTTGCTTGATGAGCCTACCAACCATTTAGATTTTAAAGCCATCAGCTGGTTAGAAGAATTTTTAATCGAATATGAAAAAACGGTTATCGTTGTATCCCATGATAGACATTTTCTGAATCAAGTTTGCACCCATATGGTAGATATTGACTTTGGTAAGATAAAGATGATTGTTGGCAACTATGATTTTTGGTACGAATCCAGTCAACTGGCTTTGAAGCTTATCAATGACCAAAATAAGAAAAAAGAAGAAAAAATTAAAGAGCTTCAGGCTTTTATTGCCAGGTTCAGCTCTAATGCATCAAAAGCTAAGCAAGCCACTTCCAGAAAGAAGCTGTTGGATAAGATTGTTATAGAGAATATTCAACCATCCTCCAGAAGATATCCTTTCGTAGGATTTTCTCCGGATAGAGAAGCGGGCAAAGATATTTTAACAGTAGATGGCATCAGTAAAACGGTTAATGGTGTTCAGGTATTAAATCAAGTTTCTTTTACGGTTAATAAAGGCGATAAAATCGTATTCCTTGGAAGGGATGAAATCTCCAGAACCACTCTATTTAAAATATTAGTTGGCGAAATGGAGCCGGATGAAGGTAGTTTTAAGTGGGGTGTCACCACTTCTAATGCCTATCTGCCAAAAGATAATGCAGCGTATTTTGAAAATGCAGATATGAGCCTTATCGACTGGCTGAGACAGTTTTCTGAGGAAAAATCCGAAACCTACATCAGAGGCTTTTTAGGCAAGATGCTGTTTTCCGGAGATGAACCTCTCAAAAACGCTTCGGTTCTTTCCGGTGGTGAAAAGGTTCGATGTATGCTTTCCAGGCTGATGTTATCAGGTGCCAATGTTCTTATTTTAGATGAACCTACCAATCACTTGGATCTAGAGTCCATTCAAGCCGTTAACAATGGTCTGATGGCTTTTAAAGGCACCATGCTGTTCTCGTCTCACGACCATAGGTTTGCTGAAACCATTTCTAACAGAGTGATTGAATTAACTCCTAATGGTGTTTTCGATAAAACCATTGAGTTTGATGAATTTTTAGAAAATGATGAGATTCAAGAAATGATTGATAAAATGTATGAAGCATAATTCTCAAAGGCACCTGCAAAGGTGCCTTCAGACTGTTGAAAACTCCGAATTTCTGCGTTGTTGCTTTCAATCGAGCATGCTCACTTACCAGAAGTAAGCTCCGCTACCTGCTTTCAGCACGCCTTGAACTCCGAAGTTTTCAAAAAGTCTGCATCTCGTTAACTTCCTTCGCACGTGCCTTGCCATTTAGTTTATTTATAGTACTACATTATATATATTAAGATCCGTTTCTTTTTCAGTTAATTGGGAGAATTGTGGAACGATCTTTTTGAAATGGGCTGTTTGAAAATGCTTTTTTAATGCGTCTTTGGTTTCCCATTCTTCTATAAAAGTTAAAATCGTTTCATCTTTTTCATCTTGAAACAATTCATATTTTATACAGCCATCTTCTTTTCTAGTCTCATCCACTAATTCTTTAGTCAATTCTATAAACGCTCCTACCTTGTCCTTTTTTACTAAATTTCTAGCCACTACTTTTACCATTTTACTTACCTACTTTCTTATCTATATTAAAATACTATACTTATTTTACCTTTTATATATTGCTATTA
The DNA here is from genome assembly GCA_022360735.1 of Clostridia bacterium. Next base: position 7,408 of record JAKSCF010000502.1, on the reverse strand, counting down.
CAAGAAGATGTCATCCCCATCAACCATGTTCCCATTCCAAATGAAAACGGCATAGAAATCATTTTCTATGCCGTTTTTTTATAACCTTGTATGATTGGACCTTCACTACTTCTAATTGCAGGCTTTCTAATATAGTATATTGCTACTAAAAAGGTTAGCATATTACCTATGGGAAATGAAAGCCAAATTCCATTTTCTCCTATAAAGTAAGGTAAAATAAATAGTAACGCTACACACAATATTATGCCTTGAAGCAAAGAAAGTATTGTTGATTCAGTTGGACGGTCGATTGCTTGAAAGTAAGCTATTATGACCATGTTAATACCATAAAATACTACTGCAGAAAAGAATAATTTCATGGCATAAGAAGTCAATGCTATAAGTTCCGCTTCCTTGTTAAACCAAGAAACAATATTTTCTGAAGCAAACAAAGTAATGACTAAAAATACAGCACTAATGACGACACCACTTATAATCGATGTCTTAAACACTTGCTTAACTCTATCATATTGTTTTGCTCCTAAGTTATAACTGGCGATAGGCTGTAATGCTTCTCCTATTCCGTACAGCACCATGGCTATCATTTCTTGAACATATAAGATGATACCTAGTGAAGCGACACCCATTTCACCGATATGTCTGATAACAACCCAATTATAAATAATCATAAATATGGCCAAACATCCTTGAGATGCAAGCAGAGGAGATCCTGTTTTAAATACTTGAATGACAATGTCTCTTTCTACTTTAGTCTTTTGAAATCTCAGTTTTCCTTTTTTCTTAAAAAAGTGGAACATTAAATATATTAAACTGACAACTTGTGCTAACCCGGTTGCTAATGCAGCTCCAAATAAGCCCCATTGGAATACGAAAATAAATAGGTAGTTTAAAATGGAGTTTACAACCGCACTCATAATACATGCGTACATTGGGGTTTTAGGGTTTCCATCGTTTCGCACAATAGGGTCTAGTATTAGCATCACAACATAAAAAACTGTAAATACCATAAAAGTTCCTAAATACACTTTGACACCCGGTAAAAGAGCTTTATTCGAACCAAACAGGTACGATAGCGGCGTCAAGAATGTAATACAAAGCACTGAAAATACCAGTGAAAAAATAGTTGAAAAAATAATGGTTTGATTAAAAATTGAATTTGCTTCTTCTACTTTATTTTCACCAAACTTGATAGAAATCATAGTTGCTGCACCAAATCCAAAACATAATCCTAATGCAGTCAAAATTGGGTATATGACTCCGGCAATATTTACTGCTGCAAGCCCCATACTCCCTACGCCTCTACCAATAAAAATGCCGTCTAATATAACATGTAAAGACATTACTGTCAATCCCATAATTGACATAAAAGCATATTTCGCAAATAACTTATTAACTGAATCTTTTTTTAAGTCGTAATTTCCTTTCATAATTATCCCTCACAATTGATTTGATTTTTACGACATCAAATTCTTCTTATTATTGCTCCTTTACTCGTAATCATTATAAAGTCTATAGTAACTATAGGGTCAAGGATAAATAAAAAAAACGACGTAAAAAGAAAAAAACTAATTTTTTCAAATTAGTTTTCTGTTAAAATCGGTATTTGTATTTCTGTTATATAGTCCGATATTTCGCTTGTTTCTATGGTATCTATCAAGTATATTTCAATAGTATTCCCATTTACTCTATACTTGTTTTGATGGATGTAATTCAATAATTCTTCAAACGCTGCATCATTTTCATAGCCAAAATAATACATGCAGGCATAGTTCCCCTCAGGTAAGATGGTCATATTCTTTTTTGACTCCTTTGGTTTTTCGTCTAATATGACACCTATGGATACGAAATTATCGTATCTTTTTTCAAACAAATTGTCTTCAGATAATAAAGCCCCAAAATAATCAATGGAATAAACATAACGATCTAAAAGATCATTCCCCAATTCACGAATATTGACTTCATACTCTTCTTCTGTTTTCGTTTCTTTATTAATCGTCAACATATAGCGTGCAGGAAAATATTTTATCTGAGGAGGGGTATCTTTTGAAATTTTTTGACACTCCCTTAAGTTAATGATACTTTTGTACACTTTTTTTTCAAGAAGCTGAAGCTCAGTAATTTTTTTCTTTATTTCGGCATGCTGCTTTTCGTGCATTTTAAGACTATTAGAAATATTTCTATTTTCTAATTTTTGCTGTATTTCTGTAAGCGACATACCCAGCGTTTTTAAATATTGTATGGCATCCAGCATCATGATCTCTTCATATGTATAGTAACGATATTTATTTTCTGCATTTATATAACTGGGTTTTAACAACCCTATTCGATCATAATATCTGAGTGTTTGAATGGATACATTATTTATTTTCGACATTTCACCTATGGAATAATAATTTTTCATTGTTGTTTACCTTTATTACAAATGGATTACCTTTCAATTTACTATGAAATGATTCTATCATATAATCTTGTTTAACTCTATTTTTTTTAACCTTATTTTGCAGTAAGGACAATACCCTCCAATTTCTACATCTGGCCTTCTTAATATTGCCGCTAATTCTTTTAACACATCTTGGCCTAATGGATCTTCTATTGGACTGTTAATTTGTACTATGTATTACAATTTGCTATTTTGATTTTTTGGGTTCACTTTTTGGCATAGTCAGCTTATGATATAATTTAGACTAACAAAAAAAGAATAAGAGGTAACCTGTATTGAAAGTAAAAATTTTTCTTATCTTAGGTTTTATTGGTATTTTGATATTTTCTCATTGGCATCATCAACATCAAGCGATAGGCATTATTGGTGGAGCAGACGGTCCCACAACTATTTTTCTGGCAAGCAGACTGTCGACATCATCATTTCTGGCTATTATTATATTAACTGCAATAGTATTAATTGGAATGAGATTAAGAAAAAAAAGATAAAAAAAGGGCCTATATTTAATAAAATATAGGCAAAACATAAATATATATAAATGATGATAAGATTGGCAATTATTTAACGAATTGTATAACTCTTCCAATTGAGACATCGCGGTATCTACATGCTACATTCCATAGAATTGTACACTAATACCTTGAACATTTCAAACGGATTTATTCCATGACCTCAATTTATAATTGATCATTTTGACAATTAGAGAATTATTGATAGTCTCGGTTCAATTCTTGAATCCAAAACCAATATGAAAAGCAGAATGATATGTAAATTCTTTTTCCATATACAATAAACCCCTTTAGGCGGCTAGGCTGCCATACACAAATGTGCTTAGGCCCTATAGCTTTGCGTCCTTGCCTTTCGACAAGTTTGCCATTATCTTTGAAGTTTTTTGCAATTAAAAACTTCCCTTTCGGTAACTAGGCTGTCATACACAAATGTGCTTAGACCCTATAGCTTTGCGTCCTTGCCTTTCGACAAGTTTGCCATTTCGTTTTGAAAGTCAACTTGTATTGTTATTTAATTCCATGAATAATAATAACATAGTTTAAATACCTTGTCAACGAATTTCGTCAATTTTTTTCTTATTTTTTAATTTGCTATGAATCACCAATCTTTTATCTGCAATACGAATAGGATGACAAGTTATAAGTGTTAATATTCTATTTATATCATTTCTGTTTAGAACAGATAAATCATCCGGTTCAACGATACGAATTTGGTATACCTCATAAATAAAAGTCATTTTACCAAAATCAATTTCTATTTCATCACCCAGCTGGATTTCACCTAGACGATTAAACATCTTGCCGTGAGTATAACTTCTATGCCCTGCTAATACACAATTACCTAATTGGCCGGGTAAATCGCTTTCCCTAATATGCCCGGCTCCAATGCTTAGACAGTTGTCAGTGGTACCCTGAACAATGGGTATATTAATATTAATTCTATTTAAACGAATGACCCCCATAATAGAGCCTTCTTCCCATGATTTTAAATAGTTCACTTCTGACCTGTAACCCCTTTTAGCACGTATGCCGCATATATATTTAAATCTCTCTTGGTTTTGAATCAATTGCTCATGATTATGTGTCATGACGACTTGCTCATTCTGCCATTGACGGATCATATGATCTTGTTTCCACTTCGTATAAATGTTATGACTTATAGGTATCACTAATAGCAGGATACTTAAAACAAAAAAGATAAAGCTCTTTTTAATCTTGATATCCTTTCACCACCTATATGCTGTTTTGTTATTAATTTATGACATAAATAAAGAAGAGGTTAACCCTCTTCTCTTATTTAAATAATATTATTATTGAGTAATAACTCTTTCACCAAACCATTTTCGTGAAAGGTTTTCTATGAAGCCGTCATTCATCATTTCACCAATGATTCTATCTACTTCTTGTTTGAATAAAATATCCTTTTTGTTAAATGCCATACTGTAAGCGCCGCTGTCTATTTTTTCATCCAGCCATTTAAACTCAGATGGTCTTTGAGTGTTGATATGTTTTGCAAACCATTCATCCATAATAACCATATCAATTTTTCCTAATCCTAATTCCATGAGAGCTTCTTGCTTAGAAGAAAATGTCACCACTTCATTATTGGTCATCCATACATATTTTTCAGAATCCAGCTGATTTGAAACGCCTTCAAGCATACCGATTTTTATATTGCTCAAACCATCTATAGACGAAATATCAGAATCTCTTCTTATCACATACAAATACCGTTTATTAAGATAGTTCATAGAATACTCAATTTTTTCTTTCATCTCATCAGAAACAATGACACCATTTAATAAATCAATATTTTTATTTTCCAGTTCAGTAATGCCATCTTGCTGACCCACGGTTTCAAAGTTTAACTCTACGCCTAATCTATTTGCAATTTCCTGAACAAGCTCTATATCAAATCCACTGATCTGCTCATTTCGATCTATGAAACTTAATGGGGGTATACTGTCATTGACGCCTAAAACCATATAACCTTTTTCTTTTATATCCCGAAGAGAAGTATCTTCCACTTCCTCTGGCACTTTTTCCCCACATCCGGCTAAAATCATACAAAAAAGCATTAGCACTAGAAGATAAAGACATATTTTGTTTTGCATAAAACTCCTCCTCAATTGTGACCCAGATTAAACAGCAGATTTTTGTAGTTTGTCATGATATGCTCCGGGTTAAATATTACTGATATTATTATACTGTATTTTCAAACCATTATGCAAAGTAAATCTTATATCTTTTATAGTAAGAATATATTATTTTGATGGCATACTTCAATCATTTCTTTAGACCAAACTGAAACCTGCACTTCTCCAATATGGGCTTTGTTTAAAAAGTACATGCACAATCTGGATTGTCCGATACCGCCTCCAATAGTATATGGTAACTCACCATTTAAAATCATTTTATGATAATCCAGTTTTGCTCTATCCATATCCCCGGTTAGCTCCAATTGCTTTCTAAGAGATTTTTCGTCTACTCTTATTCCCATTGAGGAAATTTCAAAAGCCATTTCCAAAATAGGATTCCAAAGAAGAATATCGCCATTTAAATCCCAATCGTCATAATCCGGTGCTCTTCCATCATGCTTAATGCCTGAGTTTAATTCATAGCCTATCTTCATAACAAAGACCGCAATTTTTTCTCTGGTAATAGCATCTTCTCTTTGTTTAGGTGTTAAATCCGGATACATATCTTCCAGCTCTTGAGAGGTTATAAAAAAGATTTCTTCAGGTAAATTTTTGGATAGAACAGGATAATCACTGCAAATATATTGTTCTAAGCTTTTTAATGCTTCATATATTTTTTCTACCCTGCTTCTTAAGTAATCTTCCTGGCGGTCTTCCTTTGAGATTACTTTTTCCCAATCCCATTGATCGACATAAATGGAATGAAGGCTGTCTAATTCTTCATCACGTCTTATAGCATTCATATCTGTATATAAACCGGTATTGGGTCCAAATTTATATTTTGCTAATGCCATACGCTTCCACTTAGCTAAAGATTGAACAATTTCAACGCGTTTTTCACTTAAATCTTTCAGGGTAAAGTCAACAGGTCTTTCTACTCCATTTAAGTTGTCATTTAGTCCTGTTAGCGGATCAACAAATAAAGGTGCCGACACCCTCGTCAAACTTAAATTGTCAGCTAACATGACTTGAAAGAAATCTTTAATTTTTTTAATAGCAATTTCTGTTTCCATTAAACTTAATTTTGGATCATACCCTTTTGGTAAGATTAATCCTTTTTCCAGTGATTTCATTTTTGATAATCCTCCTTAAATTGTAATTCATAATAATCGTTGATCATAATAAAAATAAAATTTTAAAAAAGCTTTTCTTATCCATTAAAAAAACCTTCCATCCCTATAGCTAGGGACGAAAGGCTGAACTTCCGCGGTGCCACCCTGATTAATGGTTACCATTCACTTAATTGAGGTACAGAATACTCGATACCTTCCACATATAACGGTGCGGCTCCGTCTAAGTCTACTCTCTTTATAGATTTCGGTTAGATGCTCTGAGATGTTCTTCTGCAAAGTCTCCGTACCGGATTCTCACCATCCCGGCTCTCTTTAACTTCAAACTAAGCATACTCTTCTCTTCATTGCTTTTTAATGAACATTTAATTTTATATTAGTATATAGTTGACTAATTATATTGTCAACACTTTTTTAGAAAATATTCAAGAGTTAACAATTAATCCATCTGATATGCGCCTTCTGTAGAATATACTGTTTTTTCACATATATTCGTCGCATAGTCACCGATTCTTTCTAAATGGGCTGTAATGAATAAAAATGTGGTACACTGAAAGATTTTACTTTTGTCTTGAGCCATGATTTCCAGCAATTCATTATAAATGGCCTTATATAAAAGATCAATTTCGTCATCCTTTTTCCATACGGTTCTGGCCATATCCGGATCTTTTTTTACAAAAGCATCCAATGCTTTTGTAACCATTTTGGATGCCATATCGGCAATCTTAGGAATATCAATCAATTCTTTTATATACTTTTGATGCTTAAGTTTAATGGTGTATTTGGCAATATCTTCACAATGATCGCCAATTCTTTCTAAATCCGTTATCATTTTTGTGATAACCATAATTTCTCTTAAATCTCCAGCCAAAGGATGCTGCCGTGCTATAAATTTAATACATTTATCTTCAATAATATCTTCCATTTTATCAATTTCAGAATCAAATTCAATGACTTTATAAGCCAATTCTATATCTTTATTTTTTAATGACTGTATTGCCATTAAAATGGCTTCTTCAACGAGAGAACCCATTTTGAGCAGTTCATTATGAATGTTTTCCAGTTCTTGATGTAATTGAGGCCTTTGCATCATGATCACCTTCCTTTTTAACCGAATCTTCCAGTAATATAATCTTCTGTTTTTTGGTTGTTTGGATTAGAAAAAATAATATCTGTTTCATTAGTCTCTAT
>JAKSCF010000431.1 GCA_022360735.1 Clostridia bacterium | reverse complement strand
TTTCTTGTTTGATTCATAATTTTGATTAAAATAAAAATAAAATCCTCGTTAAGATAGATTTCATCATTAAAATACCTCTAAATTCTAGAAATTAAATCTAAAATTTAGAGGTGTTGATTGATTAATTTTTATATTAAAAAAGCACTATATACAGAAGGTGTGCAATGAAATGATCTATATATAGTGCAAAAATACTTTTGCTTTTGACCTCCTTCTTAAGTAGTAGTAGGGTAAAAATACAAGATAAATCTTTTTTAGAAGGTGTTTTACCATAGAAATACCTCTAAATTCTAGAAATTAAATCTAAAATTTAGAGGTGTTGATTGATTTGATTTTTATAATAAAAAACCCCTAATGAATAATTTGTTTTAAATTAGAGGTTTGTAAAAACATTTCTTTATTTATCGGTTGCTTGACCTAATTTATATTTGTTGATCTTATTATATAATGTAGCCAAAGAAATCCCTACTGCTTTTGAGATTTTCTTTTTGCCTTCATAGGTAAGACCATACTTTTCAATTGCTTTTTCCAGGATTAATATTTCAGCTTTTTCTAAAGGCATGATACTGTCAAATTGGTTACTCGAGGGAGCTGCCTCATCAATAGTAATAAACTTTAAATCTTCAACCATTATTTGTTCATGGTCTTTGACGCTGATTAAAACCCGTTCAATAACATTCTCTAATTCCCGAATGTTTCCGGGCCAATCATATTGATACATGATTTCCATGGCATTGGGACTAAAGGTTGTATTTATTTTACCTAATTTCCTGCAGACTTTATTGATTAGAAATTCAATTAAATCTGGTAAATCTTCTTTACGCTCCCTCAAAGGCGGCAGTTGGATATTCCAAACGTTTAATCTATAAAAAAGGTCTTCTCTAAAACTGCCTTTTTTAACCATTTTTTTAAGATCTCTATTGGTAGCTGCAATAATGCGAACATCCAAGGGTATTTTCGATTCTCCGCCAATTCGTTGAATTTGTTTTTCTTGAATCGCTCGTAATATTTTGACTTGCAAAACAGGATCCATATCTCCAATTTCATCTAAAAATATAGTTCCTCCATTTGCTAATTCAAACTTTCCGATACTTCTTTTGTAGGCACCTGTAAAGGCACCTTTTTCATAACCAAAAAACTCGCTTTCTAAAAGGTTCATTGGGATAGCAGAACAATTTATACTTATAAACGGTTGCTTTGATCGTTTGCTTTCATTATGAATGGCATTTGCAAGGACTTCCTTACCTGTGCCTGTTTCCCCTAAAATTAATACCGTTGTATCATTCTGTGCTGCAATTTTAGCCATTTCTATAACTTGCTGCATAATAAAAGACTCACCGATTATATTATGGAATGTATAAGAGGCTGAAGCAATATTACTTATTTTCTCTGAAAGCTTTTCAAGTTGATGCTTACTTTCTCGTAATTTTTCTGTTAAAATGATGACTTCTTCTATATCGTTAGCAATAGCAACCGCACCAATCATATGCTCTTTATAGAAAATCGGAGAGGCACTAGCAACAAGTTCAATAGAGAATTCCTTGGTTTTAACTTTCAGATTTGTAACTGCTTTGCCTGTTTTTAAAACTTTTGCAAGACTCCCTTGAGGATAAAGATCAAAAATGTTTTTCCCTATACGCTCTTCTAATTTTACACCTACGATATCTAGAAACTGGGGATTAACATATTGTATGACACCGCTATTATTGACTATCTGAACCCCAGCCGGAAGCGCTTCCAAAATTTCAATTAAAATTTCTCTGCTCAGCAGCATATTTAACAATTGCTCTGTATCAATGGAATGGTTTACGGTAAATTCATTGTCAACTTTTTGTAAATCATCTATACTGCATAATAATTCTTGAAAAGCGTTTAACTGTTGAGTATTGGATGATTTTAAAGTATCCAAAGATATCAGTGGTTTTAATTTTTCTAAGCTTTCAATTCGATAATCTCCCATAATGAGACTCCTTTTTATTAAACCAAGAACAATAGAAACAGAAACTAATAAATTTTTGTTATATTATAACACAATATTATTACCTCACAATGAGTTTATACCTATACGCCTATCATCAGAGAACTAAAAGGTAGTTGGCAAAGAGTTTTTCAGTAAAAAAGTCAAAAATATATTGACAAATTTGTAATTTTTACTAGAATAAAATTAGCACTCATTAAGCGAGAGTGCTAATAAATCATTACATAACCTATGTAAAACAAATTAATTAAATCATTATGATTATGCTAATAAGATAAAGAAAGGAAAGAATGAAAATGGCAAAAAAACAGTTTAAAGCCGAATCAAAAAAATTACTAGACTTAATGATTAATTCAATTTATACCCATAAAGAGATATTCTTAAGAGAGCTGATATCCAATGCAAGTGATGCTATTGATAAGAGCTATTATCATTCTCTTGTTGATGAAAACATCAGTTTTAATAAAGATGATTTCTATATTAGGATTGAAGCAGATAAAGAGAATAGAATACTCACGGTTTCTGATACCGGTGTGGGTATGACCAAGGAAGAATTGGAAAATAACTTAGGAACCATTGCAAAAAGCGGATCTTTAACATTTAAAGATGAAAACGAAGCAAAAGATGGTGTGGATATCATAGGACAATTTGGGGTAGGATTTTACTCTGCTTTTATGGTGTCGGAAGTGGTAACGGTTGTAAGCCGTGCCCTTAACGCTGATGAAGCCTTTAAATGGGAATCAAAAGGCGTAGATGGATATACCGTGGAGTCATATGACAAGGACACAGTAGGAACGGTTATTACATTAAAGATCAAAGAAGATACAGAAGATGAAAAATACGATAGATTTTTGGATGAATATCAGCTAAAAACTTTAATTAAGAAATATTCAGATTTCATCAAATATCCAATTAAGATGATGATGAAAAAAAGCAAACTGAAAGAAGGTACTGAAAATGAGTATGAGGACTATTTAGAAGATGAGACCCTCAATACCATGGTACCTATTTGGAGAAGAAATAAGAATGAGTTAAAGGCCGAAGATTATGAACGTTTCTATATGGACAAGCATTTTGGCTTTGAAAAACCCCTTAAATATATTCACTCAAGCGTTGATGGTGTAACCAGCTATAATATGATCCTATATATTCCTGCTAAAGCCCCTTATGATTTTTACACAAAAGAGTTTGAAAAAGGCTTAGAGCTTTATTCAAACGGTGTCATGATTATGGAAAAATGCGGGGACTTATTACCTGATTATTTTAGCTTTGTACAAGGTTTAGTGGACTCACCTGATTTTTCTCTTAATATTTCAAGGGAGCTTTTACAGCATGATCGACAGCTGAAGTTTATTGCTAAGAAAATAAAGGACAAAGTTAAGAGTGAATTAGTGTCCATGCAGAAAAAAGACAGAGAAAAATATGAAGAATTCTATAAGAGTTTTGGCAGACAATTGAAATACGGTGTTTACTCAGACTTTGGAAGCAACAAAGAAGTGCTCCAAGATTTATTGATGTTTTACTCTTCAACAGAGAAGAAGCTTGTAAGCCTTGAGGAATACGTCTCACGAATGAAAGAAGATCAAAAATACATTTACTATGCTGCCGGCGAAAGCAATGACAGAATAGAGAAACTACCACAAACAGAACTCATTGCGGATAAAGGCTTTGAAATACTATATTTCACTGATGATGTGGATGAGTTTGCCATTAAGATGCTGATGAATTACCAAGAAAAAGAATTTAAATCGGTTTCAAGCGGGGACTTAGGTATAGAATCAGATGAGAAAGAAGCGGCTGAAGAAAAAGAAGATAACAAGGAACTTTTTGAATTAATGAAAGAAGCTTTAGGTGATAAAGTTAAGGAAGTAAAAGCATCTAAGAGATTAAAGAGCCATCCGGTTTGCCTATCCAGTGAGGGTGAGCTTTCAATTGAAATGGAAAAGGTATTGAATATGATGCCGGATAACCAAGGCATCAATGCTGATAAAATTTTGGAAATCAATACAAATCACCAAATGTTTAATGCCATCAAGAATGCATTCGATCAAGATAAAGATAAGGTAAAAATGTACGCAAACTTGCTGTACAATCAAGCTTTATTGATTGAAGGCCTTTCAATAGAAGATCCGGTTCAATTTGCTAATGACGTATGCAGTTTAATGAAATAAATAATATAAATAGAAAAGAGTAACTGACAATAAATCGGTTACTCTTTTTATATATTCATCAGCTATTTTTTTATAGGTTTTGGTGATATTAAAGCACCAATAACGCCAAGTGCAGGAAATACCATGAAGCATATAAGGGCTTCTGTATAGCCGCCAAAGAGATCAAAACCTATACCCAGTGGCAAAGGGCCAAAAGCAGTTCCGATGACTAAAATGGTCATGGCTAAACCCTTGATGCTTCCCAAATATTTTGTTCCAAAATAATTAGGCCATACAACGCCGTTGCATACATTGTTTAACCCAAGTCCCATCCCTTGAATTACAGCATAGATCATACCACCTAGCACAGTTGTGGCATTAAGAAGAATAATTAAGCTGATCAATTGAAGCAAGCACGCAAAAGCCATGGCATAGTGTACCTTTATATGATCGAGTATATAGCCGGCTATAAGTGTAGTAGGAAAGCTTGCCAAAGCAATAAGGCTTAAAACATAAGCTGCTGTTGCAGGTGTTAATCCCTTGATACCCAGTATGGATATAAAATGAAAAGTAACACCCGTTACAATCATTGGAAGAACTTGATGACAGTAAAGAATAAACCAAAATGCATGGGTTTTAAAAGCTTCTTTTATTGTCCATGAACCCATTTCTTTTTTCTCAGCCTTAGTGGACTTGTCTTTTTCAATGGAAGACAGGTCACCATTATCAGGCAATAACCCTATATCTTCAGGTTTATTGTGCTGAAAGAAATATATAATAGGTATAAAAAACAACCATAACAAAAAGGTCCAAAGCCGCCAAGTGTTGGGCCACCCCCAAGACTGAATCAGCATGGTATTAAAAGGGGGAATAACAGCAGAACCTACGACGCCGCCTACAGAAGCAAGGCTTAAAGCAAATGCCCTTCTCTTAATGAACCATTTGGGTACAATGGTATAGGGTAAAAGGGTCATAGATCCTTGACCGGTCAATCTTCCTACAAAGAAGCCTAACATAAGCATCCATAGGCTTGAGATGAAACTATTCCATAAACAAGAAATACCAAGAATGCCAGCAACAATAATGGTCATTTTCTTTTGGCCATAGCGATCCGCTAAACGTCCAACCACAGATAATAAAAGCCCGGCAGCCAAAGTGGACATAGAATATAAGCTGGAT
>JAKSCF010000267.1 GCA_022360735.1 Clostridia bacterium | reverse complement strand
ATTTAAAAACTATAAATAAATGATGATTCCGGAATTTCAACCTGTGAGCTGCTGAATAGCAGGTAAAACAGATAAAAAATCCGGAATGATAAAACTTTAAAAATAACTCTGCTTAGACAGCCTCTAAATTCATAAAATGTATAAACTTATTAATTTGATGATGATTCATCAGTAATTGTATAAGTTACTGTATACTGGTTATTAGTATTATGAACCAAATTTGAATAATTAGAAGAAGTCGTAGTAAGACTAAGTGAGTAAGTAAGCTGATGCCCGTTTGAAGTCCCACTACCTGTATAACAACTCCCAATGCCGGTAACAATATTCTGAGCGGTAGTACTTAAAGTTATAGCACTTGCAGCTGCTGTACCTACACTTCCAAGACCATTTCCTGCATCACTGGCGGCCTGGACTGTCAATGTCCCTTCTGAAACTGCATTGTCAAGCTTGACAGTTATACTCCTTGTTTCTCCCGATGCACCTACTATGGAAGAATAATTCAACCATAAAGATGAATTGCTTGAAGGATCTGATAGCGGGCTACCCGCTTCATCTGATGCAGGAGCTCCAAAGGTCATTGTAATAGAGGTATTAGCCCCCTCAATATCCACAAGAGCAACTTCAGGAACATCTATGGTTACTGTATGTGTGTCATCTCCGTCATCAGCATAAGTGCTTATACAAAATATAATTGTAAAAGCACTACTTAATAATAATAGTTTTTGTTTTTTCATTTTTCTTTCCCTTTTTAATTTTAATTCTACTCTAAATAGTTTTTTTAACCAAGTAAGGTGTTTTTATTGTTTGGCAGAGACAAATGGAGAGAATTAAAACATGATTCCTAAGAATTCTTATAAAACCGGGAAGACCTGCTAAGCTTCCAAGCCAATTGTTCATTCTTTATTCTCAAGAACTTTATAATACTTTACAGAATGGATTGAATGGATTCCTTCCCCTCCTACAATCTATATCTGCATCATACCTGTTTTAATTCTTCTCCATTTATCTTTACCTACCCAAAATCTGTTAGCTTCATAGTTTTTTTAACCCGTTTTAATACTTAGTATTTCTATTTCTTTCTATGAAGTTTACTATATTTGGGCTTGATCTTTCTTCTCCCTATTTATTTTTAATTACTTATATTTCTATTTTATCGTTTTATCATTTCTTTTTCTGGATTTGGAGATGGTTGCTTATAAATTGACGTTTTAATTATAAAAAAACCTTAATAATCAGACAACTCTTCTCGAAACCCTATATCATAATCATTACGAGTTTGTTATCTTTACATTTTTTACATCCGTAATTTTTTTTTAGCTGAAATACATCAGGAAAATTTCTGGAAACCGGTATTGTAGCATTATTACAATTTTTTAGTTGTAAATAGTAACCTCTGGCATTCCCGTGCATTTTTAAAACATGATCCAAATTGACAATGTAAGTTCTATGACACCTAATGATATTCCTACCGGGATCTTTATCTTTGATTTGCTCATAGAGGGCTGATAAGGTTGACCTGAAAAGCCTTCTGTGTATTTTCTCATCCTTTTTAAAGAAAATGAAGCAATAATTTTCTTCTGCTTTGATATAAATTAGATCCTTGGCATTGAATTCCAATTTATTATCTTGATTTTTCCCGATAAGCGTAATCATATTTTCTTTCTTAGAAAAGTTGAATGTTTCAAGATCTTTATTGATTCTGGCAGCTTTTTTACTATAAGTGGAGTAAAATATTTTATCAAAAAAGAACCATGTTGAAATAGAGGGCAAGATACCAATGAAGATAGAATCCTTTAAAATTGAAATGAATTCTTCATGCACGAAATAATCTACAAAACTCAATAAGTAGATAGAAAATGAACAAGAAAATATCATTATTAATGCCAAGAAAGGGACTCCTATCTTATCATAAGGTATGCTTATATTATAAATGGCCAGCATTAAATATAAGGTAAAAATGATGGCAATCTCAAAAACCAATGCATTAAAAAATAAATCCCAACCGGATAAATATTTCATTCCAAATGGCTTGAGCAAAAGCAAGTATCCAAAACAATATATGCAAATAATACCTATGTAGTATTTTGAACTGAAATATTTAGAATATGTATTATTGATCTTTGATTCTTTCACTTCTTGATTAATTTTTTTATTAGCGAATGAATACAATATTTTCACTATCAGTTTTAAATTAATTCCGATAAAACTTAAGACTATACCCCTAGGAACCGTATTTTTCCAAAATATTTCTGAAACAATTTGCATTGAATGGTTTTTGTAAAATATCAGAAAATCCAAAACTTTTATAATTATCAAATAGCTCAGGTTGATCACTGCAGGAATGCAGGATGACAGGAATCATAGGCCATTTCTTTTTAATTATTTCAGTAGCTTTTATTCCGTCCATAACAGGCATATCTATATCCATAATAATAAAGTCATACTTTTGACTCTTTTTTAATTGGGCTATGGCTTCTTTACCGTCATGCGCACTGAAAATGTATGCCTTGTGTTTCTTTGTTCGCAAAAATGTACTCAAAAGTAAATGAGTAACATTGCTATCATCAACAACTAATATATTTAATGTTTTAGCGTCAGATTCCATTTTTTATTTTTTTAGAAATAATCTTTCGCGAAAGTAGAATTAATCTATCGGCATTTTGAAAGAATATTGATAAATGGGAAGCTATATTGATGGATGGGAAAAGAATTTTATTTAATCCCATATTGGTTAAACGACTACATAAATAGCAATCGGTTTTGGAAAACGATATACGATTTATACACATACATATTAATATGAGATAATTGTTCTCCGATCGATTTTAAATGCAGTTTAATTAAATCTATATAACTTTTGAGGAAGCCGAATTCTTTGCTTAAAGGTATTTTCCCATTTTGATTCTTCATAATAAAGCTTCATAAAAAATATTAACTTATTCTTTTATGTTTTATTCGTTTTTTTAGTATGACAAATAAAACAGCTGGAACACGTATAAATGTTTATAAAAACCGAATTAAATCCTGTTGGGCTGGAGCCGTGTCTTAGCTAAAAGGCTTAGCCTTTTTATATAATACGACTGAGGCAGAGCCTCAGCCGAACCTGGGTTAGTAATAATGCTTGAATGATTGAATGCCTGAAGGCGAGAATAAGGAGAGTCAGTTAACTTTATCAAATATTTAAGCATTCATGCATCCAAGCATTCTCTCATTAAACCTTCAACCCAAACAAAGGCCTTACAAACTTTACTCTCCTGATCAGAAACTCATATACAATAAAACAAATCGCAAAAGTAGTTCCACAGATGATGAAAAATTTGCCTTGAGGAATCACATTCATTGGTAGTACAAAGTAGGATGTTAGGAAAAGGACCACCATATGAATAATATAAACAGGATATGCTGCTTTACTCAAATAACTTAATGTATTTCCAGCCCTATTTAAATGCTTATAGGAAAATCCGAATACCGCAAAAATCCAAAACGGACTTTCTAAAGCCTGTAAAAATGCCGGAGCTTCCAGCCGGTAAATAATAAGCCGGATGCTGTATAATAATATGGCGATGCTGAAATAGAGCCAGCGGTATTTTAAAACATTATTCCAGAAGTTATCTCCGCTTTGCATAATAAGGAAACCGAAGAAAAAAGCGATGAAACCCAGAATGTAACCATGTAATGTAAAGGCATACAATGTATAGAACTGTGGTTGTAAAATTTGATTTTCAACGAGGAAGCAGGCTACAATGATTAATAATCCAAATGGCGTTTTAAATACCCTGCTAATCACTTTGATGAATTTGTTTCTTTTATTATTCTTCAAATAAAAGAACAGTGGGCTTAGTATAAGCACATAGATAAAGATGTTAAGTAAAAACCATAAATGTCCCTGGCCGGATTTATAGGCAATCGGATGATCATAAAAGGATTGAAAAAGATAAATATGAAGAGGAGTGATGGCCAGCATTCCAAATAAGAATGGAACAAATATTCTGAGGCTTCTTTCCTTAATTAGTTGCTTCCAGTTTCTTTTACGTATGGCAAAACAAACGCCCATGCCGGAAACAAAGAACAGGACAGGTATTCGCCAGATATTGATCATTGACATTGGAATCCAAAGACTTCTCCATGATTCATGGTTTTGCATAAATCCTATCATATAGCCGAAAGGTTGAAATACGATCGCAATATGGTAGATTAAAAGTAGTCCGATGGTGATGACTCTAAGCCAGTCTATGTCGTGTCGTCTCATGGTGGTGTAAGTTAGTGAATTTGTGTATTTGTTAATGGGTTTAGTTTTTGTTCCGTCATGCTGAACTTGATTCAGCATCTAAGACGCTTGATGAGATACTGAATCAAGTTCAGCATGACGGATTACTTTTTAATTAATACTCTTTAATAAATGTCTGATAATTGGCCTGGTTTTTTCTAAATGTTCATAATCCAGTTTGAACCCTAAAGGTTTGAGTTGTTTTTCAATAGCCTGATAGAATGGTTTTACTTGATCAAAATTTCCTTGCATGGATTCGAATGGTGTAGCGCCTTGTTTGTTTTTTATGGTTTGATCAGCTTTGTTTTTAATAAGGTATGCGGTAAGTTCGGTATTACAGAAGAAGGATGCACAATGTAAGGCGGTTGAGCCTTCCTTGTTCTGTATGTTTAAATCTGCTCCGGCATCAATCAGGGCTTTGGCTATTTCGTTTTTCCCAAATAAACATGCTGTGATTAATGGTGTAGAACCGCCCATGGGATCCTTTATATTTAAATCCAATTTGTGATGAATGTGTTTTTTTACTTCTTTCAAGTTCCCAGTGAAGGTTGCAGTATTTATATCCATCTTGGGTTTACCTATTTTTACCTCATTGGTTTGAAAATTATTTTTAGCGGATGATTCTTTATAAGTACAAGATGGTAATCCGAAAATTACAGTAGCAATTAAAATAATTGTTCCTTTTTTATTAATAGTTTTTGTTGTCGTTGTTT
>JAKSCF010000288.1 GCA_022360735.1 Clostridia bacterium | reverse complement strand
GATGGTCATTGAGCAGATGACACTAGACGGTGCAAAGCTGTTAGAGCCGGTATTTGATACTGCTAAGGGACCCGGAAGAATCTCCATACAAACCAATACAAAATACTTTAACAATGCTGAAAAATTAGCAGATCAAGCGATTTATTTCAGTCAATTAGCTAAGAACATGCAAGTCAAAATGCCCGTAACCTCAGCCGGAATCAAAGCATTTGAAGAAGCAACTTACAATGGCGTCAGCATTAATGCAACCGTATCCTATACAGTGCCTCAAGCCATAGCAGTAGCAGAAGCAGTGGAAAGAGGACTGAAAAGAAGAGAAACAGAAGGATTGGATAACGCTGATATTAATCCGGTATGCACCATTATGGTGGGCAGAATAGATGACTGGATAAAGCATGTTACAACAAGAGATGGCATCATCATCAACCCGGAATGTATGGAAAATGTAGGGGTAGCCATTGTAAAGAAGGCCTATAAAATCTTTCAGGAAAAAGGCTATACAACCAAGCTGTTAACAGCAGCCTACAGAAACCATCACCATTGGTCGGCCTTCATAGGCGGTGATTTACTCATGACCATCCCATATAAATGGCAGAAATGGTTTAACGAATCCAATATAGAAGTGAAAGCAAGAATGGAAGAGGAAGTACCGGAAAGGTACATTGAGCAATTAAGACAAATCCCTGACTTTGTCAAAGCATATGACGGTATGGCAATAGAAGAATTCGATACATTTGGTGCCGTTAACAAGACATTGGAACAGTTTTCACAAGGCTATGATGATCTTGTAAGGATTATTCGAAAGTTTATGATTCAATATTAATTTAGATGCTATATTAGAGATAGTAGTCATGGAAGGAGAGTAGAGATGCTTATTAGATTAGGGCATGTAAAAAATGGTTATAACGAAATAACAAATATGAAGACCAAATCCCAAAATATGTTGATGGATATTGGTGTGCAAAAATTGTTAAAAGGACAAAAAGTTGATTTTTTTGATATTGAAAAGGAAACCGCATTACTTCTTTTAGATGGTAATATTATTTTTAAATGGAATACTCAAGTTGTATCTGCCATGAGAAACTCATTGTTTGATGAAAATCCTTCTGTGCTTCATGTTCCCAAAAACACTGAAGTGACTTTAGAAGCCAGCGTAGATTCAGAAGTGTTGGTTCAGAAAACAACGAATCCAAAAGAATTTGATGCCATATACTACTCTCAAGATGATTGTGTCTGTGAATTCTTAGGAGATTCTGTATGGAATGATGCAGCCCGAAGACTAATCAGAACGGTTTTTGATTATAAGAATGCACCGTATTCTAACATGGTTTTGGGCGAATTAATCAATTATCCCGGAAGATGGTCCAGCTATATACCTCATGGTCATGCTCAACCGGAAGTTTATTACTATAGATTTGATCGTAAAAGTGGATTTGGAGCCGGCTTTATCGAAGATAAGGTGTTTAAGATAGAACACAATAGTGCTTTATGTATTCCGGGGGGTCCAACTCATCCTCAAGTTGCTGCACCCGGATATGCTATGTATTATACTTGGATGATTCGGCATTTAGAGAATGATCCATGGGTGGGTAGAACTAACGATGAAAAGCATACTTGGCTATTGGAAAATAATGTGAAAATCTGGCCCGAAAATTGATGAGATCATTCATGGTTTGTTTTTTTCTTTCCCTTATAATACACATGATAAACTCCTCTTGCTAATTTAGTAAGAGGAGTTTATATTTTAAAATATTATTTATTAAGCTTATACAAAATATTCAGGATACATTTCTTTAATCTGACGTTCTACTTCTGTTTCATTATGATCGTGATGGACATTCATAATCTTAATAAGGCTCTCTTCATCACCACTCTCAATGCATTCAACAATTTTTAGATGATCCTCATAAGACTTCTCTAAATTATTGGGCAGCATCATATCCAATACTAAGACGCGGATATAATGTGCCCTTGTATTTGAAATAATATTCCAAATCATTTCGTGATTGCCATATGAAAATAAAGCACGGTGAAAGTCATCATCACTTGTAATATATTCAATAGGGTGATTTCTCTTCAATGCAAGATTCATTTTATAAAGCTTTTCGTCAACGAGGTCTCTTATTTTAGCTTTCTCTTTGCACATATTCAAAAGAATCTCGGATTCAAGAACATGACGCATATAGGCCATTTCTTTAGCTAAGGAGAGATCTATTTTTGATACATATGTACCTCTTTGAGGATATATTTCCACCAGTAACTCATCCGATAGACGAATAAGTGCTTCTCGAATTGGTGTCCTGCTTACACCAATCTTAGTTGACAATTCAGCTTCATTAATTCTTTCACCCGGCTTTAACTCTAAAAATTTTATTGCATTTTTAAGTACATGATATACATTGACTTTATTTGTATTGTTTTGTTTCTCGCTAAGTGATTTTATCATATTTATAATCATTCCTTTCGATAGGCTTTTACATTAATGCTATATATTAATATATCACTCTTGCCTTTATGACGTCAAGTCAACCTGTAAACTCTAAAAATCAAGGTAAACAGAATATTTATATGTGACAATCAAATTAATTTTTTATAGTGTAAGTTGGTTAATTAACCATACTTCTGATTATATAATGAAATACACTTGACATTTATATACTAATATATTAGTATATAAATATAAAATCCGATTCGGACCAAAGGGAGTAAAGTGAACTCATAATTATATTTTGTAGGAGGGGTTTGTATCATGGAAAAAAAACCATATGAAGAATTATTAAATCGTGTTATTACTTCAGAAAACATCACACCCAAAAACAAGGAAGGCTTAATTGACTTTCTAAAAAATGAGCATCCAGGTGATGTTTTATTTACTAAGTGGACTTATCCACAAATTATAGAACGCGGTAAAGGCAATAAGGTGTGGGATGTTGATGGTAAACAATATATAGATTGCATTTCAGGTATGTCCAGTATGAATATTGGTCATGGAGACTTAAGGATTGCGGAAGTTTTAGATAATCAATATAAAAAGCTCAGTCACTGGTTCGATTTTCCTACACCGGAAAGAAATAAGCTTATTAAACGCTTAATTGATATTACGCCTGGTAACTTTAACAAAAAAGTACGGCTTGCTTTAAGCGGTTCAGATGCTGTGGAACAAGCAATCCGAGCTGCACGATATCATACAAAAAAAACGCATATCATTTGTTTTTATGGCGCATATCACGGTCAAAATACTGCTACAATGGGTCTTACAGGTGCAGGAAGTATGCATCGTTGGTATAATCCTGTGCCATCTGCAGACAATTGTATAGAGCGCTTCCCTTATCCATATTGTTATCGTTGTCCATACGATAAGGCGTATGGTGCTTGCGATATGCAGTGTACTAAAGCAATCGATATACTAATGAGTTCATCGCAAACAAGTTTGGGTAATCCAATGGTAAATGTTAATAATGTTGCAGCTCTTATTGTTGAGCCTATGCAGAGCTCAGCCGGTTACATTGCACCGCCTAAGGAGTTTCTCATAGAACTTAAGAAACTATCTGAAAAATATGGCTTTTTACTTATTTTTGATGAAATTCAAACCGGTATGGGTAGAACAGGAAAAATGTTTGCAAGTGAACATACCCATGTTGTGCCGGATATTACACTGATAGGTAAAGCTTTAGGTGGAGGAATCCCTATGAGTGCTGTTGTAGCCAGAGCTGAAATCTTTGATGACCTTGCTCCCGGGCATGTTGTCAGCACCTATGCCGGTTATGCCTTAGGATGTGCAGTTTCTAACAAAGTGCTGGATATTTTCGAGGAAGACGATTTGGTAAACAAGTGCTCAGAAGTTGGAGAATACATTGCTGCAGTTGTTGAAAACTTTAAGCAAAAACATCCTATTATCGGAACATATTCACAACAAGGCGTATATCTTGGAATCGAATTAGTACGTGACAGCAAGACAAAAGAGCCTGCAAAGGAAGAGACGCTTGAACTGATTGACAATATGCGTGATGCTGGCTTGTTGGCACAACTCAACGGCTATTATAACAACAGAATATCTTTTATACCGCCCATCAATATCACCAACTCGGATGTAGATGAGATTTTTGAAATTATGGATAAGCTTGTGGGTGAAGTGGAAACAAAGTACGGTATTCTATAGGCGGACTAATATATTTAAGGAGGATACAAATGCTAATACCAGAAAAAATGAAAGCTGCAGTGTTTGAAAGAAAAGGCGTATTAAATGTAAAAGACATACCTACGCCAAAGTTTAGAACTTCTGAGGATGTACTAATTAAAGTAAAAGCTGTAAGTATATGTGGAACAGATGTAAGAGCACTAACAGATCCGCCTGCTTTTCTGTTCACAGAAGGCATTGTAGTAGGACATGAGTTTAATGGTATCGTTGAAGCAGTAGGAGAGAACGTCACGAATGTGGAAGTTGGAGATAGTGTAGTTGTGCATCCGAATAACTGGTGTGGAAAATGCTATTACTGTAGAACCGGAAAGATCAATCTTTGTGAAAACTTTACACATATTGGTGACAAGGTGGATGGTGCTATGGCGCAATATGCTTGTGTACCTGAAAAACTGGTATACAAAATCAGTAAAGATGTTCCTCCGTATATTGCCTGTCTGGCTGAACCTCTTGCATGTGTATTAAATCCGTCTCAGGAGGTGCGTGTCCATCCGGGCGAAACGGTTGTTATCTTAGGTGCAGGGCCCATTGGACTTATATTTATGATGCTCTATAAAGCAGCAGGAGCAAAGGTTATTATGTCTGACATAATGGAAAACAGAAGAGCATTCGCATTAGAATTAGGAGCAGATTTTGTCTTTGATCCTGGTAGTCAGGATTTAGTAAAAGAAGTCAAAGACCAAACCATTATTGGTGCGGATCTTGTAATAGACGCAGTTGGTTTTTTAATGGACCAAGGGATAAAACTAGTGAGGAAAGGCGGCAATGTGATATTGTTCGGTATTAATGAAAGCGCAAAAGTAGAGATTAATCAAGCAGCCATTGTTTTTAATGAGATCAATATACATGGTAAGTTTATTACCAAGGGAACTTTCCCTGATGCAATCAGAATCATTGAAAATAAAATTATTCCTATTGAAAAACTTGTAACACACCGTTTGGGGCTGGAAGACGTTAAAAAAGGTTTGGAACTGATGAAAAGCGGAGAAGGAAGCAAAGTAGTTATTGAAATGTAATTTTAAAAAACAATGTATGTCAACAGTTAAGAATTAATATAAATAATGGACGGAGGTGTATTCAATGAATTTAGAAGGTAAATCTGCCATAGTAACAGGTGCCGGACAGGGAATAGGGAGAGAAATTGCATTAGCACTTGCCAAGCATGGTGCCGATGTCATGGTATGCGACCTGAATATGGAAACTGCAGAAAGTACTGCAAAGGAAGTCCGGGCAATTGGGAGAAAAGCCTTGCCATTTAAAATGGACGTTTCGAATGAAGATGATGCTGAAAAAATGGCTCAAGAAGCTCATAAATATTTTGGGAAGATCGACTTATTGTACAATAATGCAGGAACAATCAGTATGAGTTTAATAGAAGATTTAGATGTTAAAGCATGGGATAAAATATTTGCTGTAAACTGCAGAGGCGTATTTCTATGCTCTAAAGCGGTAATACCATACATGAAAAAGCAAGGAGGAGGCAGAATAATTAATACGGCTTCACAGGCAGGAAAAACAGGGTTATCACTGCTAACCCATTACTGTGCTACAAAAGCTGCAGTTATATTGTTTACAAAAGGATTGGCGTTAGAACTTGCAAAAGATAATATTTTAGTGAACAGCTTTTGTCCGGGATCGGTAATGACCGATATGACCATAAAAGAATCAGAATGGGCATCTGAGATGACAGGCGAAAGCCCTGAAGATATCATCAAAGAATGGGAAAGTTGTATTCCCCTGGGAAGGTATGCATCGCCTGAGGATATTGCAAAAGTTGCTGTGTTTCTTGCTTCAGACTACAGCAGCTATATGACAGGACAAGCTATAAATGTATCAGGTGGACAGGAGATGCATTAATTGTTGAATATACTCTAAGCTTTCTTTGACATAGACAGAGGTTACCTTTAAATAACTTGATGCATGTGGTGTTAAGCTTATACATCAAGTTCAGTCTTACTTGATTTAGTGTGTACAAGATGCACTAAATATATAAAAAGCAAGTTAGAGGAGGAAAATTAATGAAAAAAGGCATTATATTAGTTACAGTGGTTATCATGTTGTTGTCATTGTTGACCGGATGTGCACCTTCAACTGAAGGGGAAACGGACCCACAGGAAAATTCTGACCCAAAACCGGTAAGCGAACTTAAGATTGGTGTTGTAAGCCAGTCCATGAAAGAGCAAGTATATCGTGATATGAAAGCAGGCGCAGAGGCAAAAGCTAATGAAGCTGGTGTTACCCTTAAATGGCAGACCTGTGATTATGATGCACAAAAGCAACTCCAGATTGTGAATAACTATATTACCCAAGGTTTTGATGTTCTTATCATCGAACCGGTAAATCCTGAAACTTCAGTACCATTGATGGAAGCGGCTCAAGCTGCAAATGTTCCGGTTGTTAATCTTGAAGCTGAGGTTAAAGGTGGTGACGGCGCTGCGGTACGTGTTACTTGCGATTTTAATGCCATTGGTAGAGCACAGATGCAAAAATTTGTTGACGATTGGGGTAGTGATGAACCGGCTAATGTGGTAATACTTGCCGGCACAAAGACTGATAACGTTGCTCAGGAAATGGTAAAAGGTTACCATGAAATATTAGATAACAATCCCCACATTACAGTGGTTCAAGAAGAATGGCACAACAACTGGGATCGTCAGTTAGCCATGAATACAATGCAAAATGTATTGGCAAGAGGCGACAAAGTTCATGGTGTTATTGGTAACAATGATGCAATGACAATTGGTGCGGTAAGAGCAGCGGAAGAAGCCAAAGTAAAAGATAGTATCTTATTCTATTCTATGGACCATGACAGAGATGCTGTTGAAGAAATGAAGGCCGGCACAAAATATAGTGATATTGACAAATCTTCTCATCTACAGGGTGAAAGATTGTTCGAATCAGCTTTTGCTATTGCTCAAGGGCAGGAACCTCTATATGATGAAGTAGTTGATGGTGTTAAGACATGGTTTACACCGTTCAGATTTTCTAGTTGGGATGACTTAAGTGTTTCCAAAGAAGTATATCCTGATATGTTTGAATAATCAATAATAAGTACATCCATAAAATTGATAAGCCGTCTTGCGGTTAATTGCAAGTCGGCTTACAATTTAGTTTTTATCTTACAAGAAAGGTCGGGTATTTATATGAACCTTGTCGAATTTGATAATATATCTATTGAATTTCCGGGGGTAAGAGCCCTGAATAATGTTTCGTTTAATATAGAAAAGGGAGAGATAATGGCGCTTTGTGGCGAAAATGGTGCGGGTAAATCAACACTTGCTAAAATATTATCGGGTGTTTATTCCAATAAAGAGTATACAGGCCAAATTCGATACAATGGCCAAACCCTAAAAAATGTTTTACCAACAGATGCAGAAGCCCAGGGCATATTTATGGTACATCAGGAATTGACATTAATAAGAGAAATGACGGTTGCAGAAAATATTTTTCTAAGCCATTTTCCTAAAAAACATGGTATAGTGGATGATCAGCTAATGGAAGAAAAAGCTGCAGAATATTTAAATGATTTAGGATTAAACATAAATCCAAATACAAAGGTTAAAGAACTAACCGTTGCAATGCAGCAAATGGTAGAAATCGCAAGAGCATTATCGGGCAATACAGAAATGATTATTTTTGATGAATCTACCAGTGCTTTGACCAATAAAGAGATCAAGGAATTGTTTGACATCATTAAAAACCTTAAAAAGAAGCATGTTACAGTTATTTTTGTTACACATAAATTGGATGAGATTTTTGAAATATGTGATTCGGTAACTGTTTTAAAGGATGGAGAATTAGTAAAATCAAATGTCAAGATAGATAGTGTTGTAAAAGATGATGTTATTCGAATGATGATTGGAAGAGAATTAAAGGAATTATATCCAGAAAAGCCAATATATATAAAGGATGCAGAAAAAATATTTGAAGTGAAAGACTGGAATCTTTTAGACCCTGAAAAATCGGATCGGAAGATCATAGAAGATTTTAGCTTCCATATTAAGAAAAATGAAATCGTTGGTATGTACGGACTGGTAGGAGCTGGAAGGACTGAATTGGTTAATTCGATATTTGAAGGTGTTAATAAATTTTGCAGTGGTCAGGTTTATTTAAACGACCAGCCAATTATTATAAAATCGACTTTGGATGCTGTTAATAATGGCATTGCATTAATAACAGAAGACAGAAAAGATTCTGGATTGTTTTTAAAACTTAGTGTAAGTGATAATTTATCCGTAGCCAATTTAAAGAATCTTGCAAATAATCTGGGCATCATAGAGGAAAGACGGGAAGAAGTGTTAAATGACGAAATGATTAGGATAATGGAAGTTAAGCTGAGTTCAAAGATGCAGGAGATGGATTGTTTGTCCGGTGGCAACCAACAAAAGGTATTGTTCGGAAAATGGCTGCTGACTAAGCCAAGGGTATTGATTTTGGATGAGCCTACGAAAGGTATAGATGTTGGAACAAAAGCAGAGATTTACAAAATACTTCGGAAGTTGGCTGAACAGGGAATCGCTGTTTTAATTGTCAGCTCTGAATTGCCGGAAGTAATAGGTGTCTCTGATAGAGTGATTGTTGTTCGTGAGGGAAAGAACGCGGGAGAGTTAACAGGCGATTCTGTAAGTGAAGAAGCATTATTGAATAAGGCAATGGGGAGGATGTAAAAATGGAGAATTTAGAACAAAGAAAAATCATCGACAATACAATGAACCCTTCTTTTAATAAAGTATCCAGCGCGAAGCTGGAACAAGGAAAAAGGATTGTCCTGACAAAATATATGTCACTGATCGCTTTAATAATCGTTTTGATCGCATCAGCAATTTTGAGTCCGGCTTTTTTAAAACCGGTTAATGTTTTAAATGTAATTCGTCAGATTGTCCCTAATGGTATAGTAGCTTGTGGTATGACCATAGTCATATTGACTTCAGGGATAGATTTATCGGTAGGGAGCTTGTTCGCGCTTACAGGTGTTTCCATATCTCTTATGCTGCCTCTAATGCCTTGGCCGATAGCCGTTATTTTATTACTTGGCTCGGCGGTTATCGTAGGTGTATTGGTTGGTCTCACCATCACAAAGCTGAATGTTCCGCCTTTTATTATTACCTTGGCAGGTTTTGCTGCGTATAGAGGCATCGCAATGGCCATGACAGGTGCCAGTAACATATACATCAGCGATAAAAGCTTTTCCACCATATTGGGCTCAGGACAGGTTAAGGCAGTTTATGTTTACATTGTTTTAGCAGTTTTTTTAGCTTATTCTGTTTATCGTTTTATAAAAATGACTGGGTCTGAAACAAAAGATACAAAAAGAATGGTTCAATTAGCACTAAAGTTTGCGGGAGCTGGTTATTTAGCTTATCTGGTCAATGATACCGGCTACCTCAACGTACAGATTGTATATTATGTTGCCGTACTTTTACTAACAATGTTTATATTAAATAAGACCGTATGGGGAAGGCAAATATATGCTGTAGGCGGTAACTATAAAGCGGCAAGAATGGCGGGTATCAATGCTGATCTGACTCTAATCAAAGTATATGTTTATATGACTGTTCTTGGTGCATTGGCAGGTATTCTCATTGCAGCAAAACTACAGTCCGGTGTTCCTTCAATTGGAGTAGGCGGAGAATTTGATGCCATCACAGCCGTTGTTATCGGAGGCACAAGCTTAATGGGTGGTGTTGGTAAACTCTCAGGCACCATTATTGGTGTTCTGTTAATAGGGGTACTGAACAACCTGCTTTCTTTATTAAGTGTATCGGCAGATTACCAGAATATACTTAAAGGAGCCATTATACTGTTTGCTGTAGTGATTGATACAAAATTTAAAAAGAAGTGATGAATCACAAAATTGTAGATACGAATCAATAACCAGAAAGGAGTCACAATGCATGAATAGTACAATGCTTGAGTACATCAAAGGTTTGAAGCCGGAAACTCATTTAGATGGAAGAGAATTGGTAAAGGAAGGCATTTCAATAGGGCGAACTATTAAAGCGGGTAAAAGCCGATTTATCCGAGAGAGTAAATATTCTAATTTCTTAGAGTATAAAAAGGAATGTACAGTTAAAGGGAAAATTTACTTTAATATGTTGTTAGGATTGGCTACTCTTGAGGAACAAGTTGAGGCAATTAAAGAAGTATATGAATTTTATAAAAGAACCGGATTAGAAGTTCATACGATACAAACCATTCCAAGCGGCCTTGTTGCTTTACCAAAGGCATATAGAGATAAAGCTCCGTCTACAACAAGCTATTTAATGGATGGCTATGAGGACTATAAAGTGCAAGTGGAAGCGGCACCCATAGAAGTGACCTTTAATGACTACCATTTAGCTTCGCCCAATGGTTTGGAAACAACGATTCATGCAATTAGAACAGGTTCATTTATAATCGGAGAGTTTTCTCAAATTATTTGGGGATATCCGGGCTTTGATGATGATGTAAAGCGTTTCTCAGATATGGTGAAATCACTTGGAATTATTGCCTCTAAAAGTGACGAAATGTTTGTTGTAAAGACCTATCTGGATGATGGATTTGCCGGATATTTTATGGATTGTGCATCCTATGTAGGGTACGCTTTGTTAGAACACTATATTTGCACCAAGCTTTGTGGAGCAAGATATATGATTGCTTATGGCGGATTATTAAGTGAAAATGATACAAGAGCAGCCATTGCAATGGCATTACATGAACTGATATCTACAGAGGACCAGCCTGCACTGCATTACATTAACAGCTCAACCAATATGCAATGGGATCATGATATTCACGGGAATTATGGTATTAGTGTACAAGAATTGTTATTTACAATTTTAGTAGAAAGAAAATATAAGATGGGGCTTGGCGTTAATCCGGTTTCTATTACTGAGAAAATTAAAGTCCCAACTTTACAGGAGCTTTTTGATATTCTTGCTGCAGGGAAACGAGCAGAAGAAATTGCTGATGAATGGGAAGTATTTATGGATTTTACGCGTCTGGAAGAGATGCGGGATGTCATGGTTGAGCAAGGGAAGCAATTTTTTGATAATGCGATAGCAGGATTTAGGGAAGCCGGTATTGACGTGGAAGACCCATTGGAAATGATTTTAACATTAAGAAAATTTAATCCGGTTAAATTTGAGCAGGCATTTCACTCAACATCATTTAATTCTGAGATGAATGAAATTAAGCCTTTCTACCCAACTGTACTTGGAAGACAAACCGTCGAAATGAAAAATGAAATTATTGAAGAATTGAAAGAAGCTGGTTTAGAAGGGCCCCTAAAAGGCAAAAAAATAGTGGTAGCATCTGGTGATGCGCATACTTATGGACTGATTCTGGTAGAAAGTGTATTATCAGATATGGGGGCAACAGTAGTCAATGGCGGTGTGGATGTAGATGCTGTTGATATATTGGATTTGGCTGATGAAGAAGACACAAGATTTGTTGGAATCAGCTGTCACAACGGCCAAGCACTTGATTATGGAAGACAACTGGTACAGCTGGCTAAAGACAGAGGAAAAGAATATTGGATTTTTATGGGTGGAAAATTAAATGCTATTCTACCTGGGCATTCAGAACCTACAGAAATAAGTCATATGCTGAAAGCGTTAGGGATATATGCAGAAAATGATATAAAGGCAACCGTATCCCAAATGAGCATGTTAGCTCAATAATTTTATATTTAAATTAGAGGAGGAATTATATTATGAAACTGGAACACATTGCATTGTGGACAAGAGAGTTAGAGGTGATGAGAGAGTTTTATGTAAAGTATTTTAATGGAAAGCCCGGACCTAAATATACTACCGAGCATGAGTTTTCATCATTGTTTGAATCCTATTTTCTTACATTTGATTCAGGCTCAAGACTTGAGATAATGAAAATGGCAGATATTCCGGGTAGCCCTACTTCCGTTATGAAGGAACAGATTGGGTTAACCCATATTGCATTTTCTGTCAACCACATTAATGAAGTAGAAGCATTGACGGATAAGTTAAGGAACGATGGTTTTTCTGTTGTAAAAGAACCTCATTATACAGGAGATGGTTATTATGAAAGCTGTGTATTGGATCCGGATGGCAATATTGTTGAAATAGTCGTAGCACCTGAATAACAATGAGAAAAGTATATTATTGTAATACTTAAAGAACAACCACTAAAAATAGTTCATAGAGAAAATGGAGAGGAAACATTATGGCGCTGATTATGGGCATAGATACAGGCGGCACCTATACAGATGGCGTTATTGTTGATCCAACATGCAAGAGGGTATTATGCAAAGCCAAGACATTTACTACAAAACACGATCTAATGACAGGAATAAGCAGATGCATGGATCAACTCAACGATAGAGATGTTAAAAAAGTAGGCCTGGTATGCTTATCAACAACTTTGGCAACTAACGCTATTGTAGAAGGGCGGGGTGGGAAGGCTGGACTGTTGATTATTGGAAAAGAACCTGAAGATAAATTGCCCGTAGAATCGTGGCAGTTATTGCGTGGAAGGCTTGATATCAAAGGAAATGTTAAAGAAGATCTTAAAGAAGATGAAATATATGAAGCAATCGAGAATTTGAGAGATAAGGTGGATGCAGTAGCGATTTCAGGTTATGCAAGTGTTCGTAATTCAACACACGAATTAAAAGTCAAACAAATGGTCCATGAACAATTAGATATTCCGGTGGTATGTGCACACGAATTGACTTCTTCATTAGGTTTTCATCATAGAACAGTTACTGCAGCACTCAATGCTAAGCTAATACCGATTATTAGTGAATTG
>JAKSCF010000475.1 GCA_022360735.1 Clostridia bacterium | reverse complement strand
GCAATCTTTATTTACCAATGTTGTTTCTGCAGATGAAGAAACAGATGCAGTCAAAACGGATTTAAATGAAGATGCAGCTGATGATCCTGCAATTTGGGTCAATCAGGATAACCCACAAAACAGTTTAGTTATAGGAACCGATAAAAAAGCAGGCTTATATGTTTATAATTTAAAAGGGGAAACGACTCAGTTTATTGAAGCCGGAGAGCTGAATAATGTAGATTTGAGAGATGGTTTTCCATTTAAACATAAACCAAGTGCAATTATATGTGCCAGTAACCGAAGCAAGAATTCAATATCTGTTTTTTTACTGGATAAAGATTCTTTGAAGCTTGGCCCTATTTATGATATTAAAACAGAACTGGCAGAAGTATATGGGCTCTGTATGTATAAAAGCAGAGACAATGATTTCTTTATCTTCGTAAATGGTAAGAGTGGTATAATTGAACAACATCAAATCATTTATAAAGAAGATAAACTATCTTCAAAATTATGCAGAAAATTACAGGTTAATAGTCAACCCGAAGGTATGGTTGCAGATGATAATACGGGAGACCTGTATATTGGTGTTGAAGAAGAAGGGATTTTTCTTGCTCAAGCAGACCCAAGTCAACCTTCTGACTTAAAACTTATAAAAGAAAGCTCAAAAAAATATAACGACAAAATAAGCTATGATATTGAGGGTTTGGCTCTGTACAAAAAAGACTCTTCCTCATTTCTGGTAGCATCTATTCAGGGGAGCTTTTCATATGCAATCTTTGATATAACTAATAAGAACCGGATCAGTTACATTACAAGCTTTATAATTAAAAGCGGAATTGTTGATGGAGTAGAGGAAACCGATGGAATAGAGCTTACCACTTCAACATTAAATAATACATACCCAAAAGGGATGCTTGTTGTTCAGGATGGATTCAATACGGACCAGGGAATAGCCAGAAGTCAGAATTTTAAATTTGTATCCTTGGAAAAAATTGAAAGTTTCTTAATGAAATAGTGTATAGGTATTAGCAGTTTACTTTGCCAATACCTATTTATTCTATATACCGTATTCTCTATGAAACTTTCTAAGCGTATCAGTTAATTCTTCAAACATCACATAATGACTTTCACATCCTACCGTATTACAAATACTAACAACACCACCGATCTCGATATTAAATTTAATCATTTCTCCATCGCAGATTTTACAAGGAACATCTGTATTCAGGGTTTGATTACATGATGGGCAAAATACTTTTACTTTTGATCCGGTTCTTAAAGGAACATCACAAATCTTGTCATAACATCCGTAGGTTGAACAAAGCCATAATTTGCCCTGATCGCCATCTTCGTTAATTACATTTACTTTGATACTGGGTTTTTCGTTTAGAGGTTTTTTGTAGTCCATTAAACTTTCGTTGCAATGAGTACACTTAACCATTAATGACACTCTATTGATCATCGAAGCCTCCTTTTATATTTTATGGGTTAATAAATTTCAGACTCACAAAATCATTTGCATATAAGCCAATATACAAAATAAAAGTCCGAAAACAAAGCGATTATAATGATTAATAACAGTTTTTTACTCAATTAATTACTGTTAATTTTTTAGCATTGTTTAAAGATTAACTACCTTTGTTGTCCACGACAAACAGGACTGTTTTATATGCATGAATTATCTATAGCTACAAACATTGTTGAGATTGCAGAAGAAGAAGCAATAAAGGCTAAAAAATCAACGATCAGTGAAATTGACATTGAGATCGGATCTATGTCCGGAGTAATCATTGAAGCTTTGGAATTTGCAATGGAAGAAGCTGTAAAAAAAGGCGTTGCACAAAATGCTAAGATAAATTTCAAAGAACTTATGGCAAGAGCAAATTGCGAAAAATGCTTTCATCAATTTGAAGTAGATGATTTCTTTGCAGTTTGTCCGAAATGTGGTAGCTTTGAAACAAATATTATTAGTGGAAAAGATTTAAAAATCAGAAAAATTAAATTTGATTAAAAGAAAGGAAATTTTATGTGCGGAACTTGCGGTTGCGGTGACGATCAGGTTCGTATAAGTAAACCTGGAGAACAACACGAACATCATCATAATCATGCTCACTCACACGGTGACCATGAACACTCACACGATCATGGACACAGTCATTCTCATGATCATCCACATGATCACACTCACGATCATGACCACCCACACGAAAATCATCATTCACATGATCATAGTCACTCTCATGAGGTGGAACTTGAAATTAATGTTTTAAATAAAAATAACCTTCTTGCTGAAAGAAACAGAGGTTATTTTGAAGCAAAAAATATCCTGGCATTAAACCTTGTAAGTTCACCGGGGTCGGGTAAGACTTCATTATTGGAAAGAACAATAAAAGAAATTGGCTCTGAAGTTTCTTTCTATGTGATTGAAGGAGATCAGCAAACCATGAATGATGCCGAACGTATAGAATCGGCAGGTGCTCCGGTAGTCCAGGTGAATACTGGAAATGGATGCCATTTGGATGCTGACATGATTAATAAGGCTGTTAAAAAATTAGAAGTAAAAGATAATGCAGCATTGATCATTGAAAATGTAGGAAATTTGGTTTGTCCTTCTATGTTTGATTTAGGAGAATCCAAACGAGTGGTCGTCATTAGCACGACAGAAGGCGAAGATAAACCACTCAAGTATCCAAATATGTTTTCTACTTCAGACATTTGTGTTATTAATAAAACAGACCTTTTACCTTATCTTGACTTCGATATTGAGAAGGCAAAAGAATATGCACTTAAAGTAAATCATCATTTAACCTTCTTCGAGCTTTCAGTCAAAACCGGTGAAGGAATGGATAAATGGTATGCTTGGTTAAAAACTCAACTTAAATAACAAGGGGGTATTTTCACCCCCTCCCTATTCTCAAGACTCACAAATTCAACATTCTATAAATACTAACTCCATTGTTAATTTTGAACAAATGTTAAATAATTAACAATTTTCTTGCATTTTAAGTATCCAAAAATTAAATTTGCTTGCCGGACAAAAGTGTTCGAAGCTTAATTTTTGATAGCATGAAACATCTACCACACAAAACCATTGAAAGACTAAGTCAATATCGAAGAGCATTATTAATTTGTGCAGCAAAAGGGAAAACTCATATTTTTTCTCATGAAATCGCAAAGATCCAACATATTACTCCGGTACAGGTTCGCCGTGATATTATGTTGATTGGATATACCGGCACATTAAGAAAAGGTTATAATGTTCAGGAATTAATAGATCTTATAGGTGATATCATTGACACAAAGGATGGTTTAAATGTAGCTGTTGTTGGAATTGGGAACCTGGGACATGCTATGATTAATTATTTTAACGGCAAGAGAACCAAGTTATCTATAGTTGCCGCTTTTGATAATAACCCTGATAAAGTGGGCCGTGTATTCTCCGGAGTAAAATGCTATCACACCGAAGAACTGGCCAATATCATAAAAAGAGAAGAAATTTCTATAGGTATTATTACAGTTCCTGCAGGTTCTGCACCGGAAATTTCAGAGAAACTTGTTGAGTCAGGCATTAAGGGCATATTAAATTACACCCCTAAACCTGTAAATGTTCCTGAATATGTATATTTAGAAGAATATGATATGATCACTTCATTAGAAAAAGTTGCATTCTTCGTAAAAACACATGGTACGGAATAATCTATTTATACCATTGTAATTCTCGTTCCGCCATCATCAACTCCTAACAAGGTACTCTTAGTAATAATAGTATCCTTACCACTCATTTC
>JAKSCF010000337.1 GCA_022360735.1 Clostridia bacterium | reverse complement strand
TCTCCAGAAGAAGCTGCTTCAATTAATGATAAAATGGTTAGTTTATACCAGTTTGATATTGATAGGAACCTGGGGATTGACCCTTCAGGGACAAGTTTTATTTTAAAACCTTTTGATCATATTTATGTGCGTAAAGCACCTTCCTATTTTAAGCAGGAAACAGTAAGTATTAAAGGCGAGATTAAATATCCGGGGCAGTACAGTGTGTCAAACAAAAATGAGCGTATCTCTGATATCATCAAACGGGCAGGGGGATTAACTCCCTACGCCAATACTAAGGGAGCACGGCTTGACCGTGAAACAAAGCCGGAACTAGCGCATAATATGAAACTCATTAGAACGATGCAACAAGAAGATAGTCTTACTACGAATAAAGAAAAACTGGACATTAGCCGCCTTGAACTTAATCTCGCTGAGATTCTAAAAAACCCAGGGAAGTCTCATGATTATATCTTGAGGGAAGGAGACGAAATATATATTCCGAGACATTCAGATGAAATTTGGGTTACAGGTGAAGTTTTAAACCCAATTGGCCAGTCGTTCAAGGATGGGAAGAACTTGAAATATTACATCAACAGGTCTGGAGGGTTTTCAACGAATGCTAAAAAAGGGAAGGTATACATTATATATAGTGATGGTACAACCAAGGTGACAAAATCTTTTTTAACCCGTAATTACCCACAACCAATGGTTGGTTGTCAGATCGTTGTTCCTTCAAAGCCACCACGTACTGAAAAGGATACAGGTACCTGGGTAAGTATAGCCGGCGCCCTTTCTTCTTTAGCAATTGCAGTAGCTGCTTTGCTTAAGTAAATTATATGTGTGTGCTGAAAATAAATTACTATAACTAACCACAGAAGATGAATAATCAGAATATTGAAAAAAACTCCATTATAAAAAAAGATGAAGTTAATCTAATTGACTTGGCTAAGACAATTTGGGATGGTCGAAAGACAATAATGAAATCAATAATCATCTTTATGGCAATTGGCTTGTTTGTTGCGATATTTTCTGAACCCGAATATACAGCTTATACAACCATGGTTCCTCAAACAGAGGAGAGTGCTTCAGCTTTGGGAGGGAATCTTGGAGGATTGGCAGCTATGGCAGGTATTAATTTAAATTCACTTGGTGAAGATGTAGGTGTTTCTCCAAACCTTTATCCCAAAATTGTTAGAAGTATACCATTTCAAAAGGAATTGATGAAAACCCAATTATCAATCAAAGGTTTTGAGAAAAAAATGTCATTTGCCGACTACTATCTTAATGTATACAGACCAGGCATTTTGGGTTATCTGAAACGTTTTACAATTGGCTTGCCTTCTACGATCAGGAAATCTTTAGGAAAAGATGAGAATTTCACATCAGAAACGGCTAACCATGAATTATTAAGTGTTAGTCAAAAAGAGAAAGAATTAATTAAGCGTTTAAGCGATCAGTTAATCCTGGAAGTTAATGACAAAGACGGGGATGTTTCAATTTCAGCAATAATGCCTGAAGCAAAAGCTGCCGCAGAATTGACAAAAAACGCCTTACACCTGTTGCAAAATGAAATAACTAATCACAAAATCCTGAAATCACAAGATCAGTTGTCATTTGTAGAAAATCAATACAAACTGAAAAAGGAAGAGTATATAGTTGTTCAAAAAGAATTAGCACAATTCAGTGATCAAAACCGGAATGTCAGTACAGCTGCTGCACGTATTAAACTACAACAATTGGAAGCGGAGTACAATCTAATTTATGGTGTCTATTCCGAACTTGCAAAACAATTGGAAACTCAAAAGATACAAGTGAAAAAGAATACTCCTGTTTTTACTGTAATAGAACCGGTGACGATCCCTTATGAGAAATCAGCTCCTAACCGGATGTTATTGATCGTTCTGTTTTCCTTTATTGGAGTAATAGCAGGTTTTATTTATGTATTTAGTAAAGATTTTATCAGTACTATAAGAAAACAGTTTCAGAAGTCTCATTAAGTATTTACGCATACTTTATGACTGGGTCAAATACATCAAATAATTTAAGTTGAAAGATAAATTTTTGAATATTGTTTCAAAAGTAAATCAGCACAAAACGTTGATTCATAATTTCTCGTATTTGTCTGTTTTGCAGGTTTTTAATATGCTGGTGCCATTAATTACCCTGCCTTATTTAATAAGAGTTCTTGGAACTGAGAAATATGGTTTGGTCGTATTTGCTCAAGTTATTTCTTCCTATTTTGGGGTTCTAATTGATTTTGGATTCAAAAATTCGGCAACTAAAAATATTTCAATACATCGGAATGATAAGTCAAAACTCACAGAAATAATCTCTTCGGTATTAATCATCAAATTGTTTCTATGGTTGATTTCTTTTGCTGTCTTATTCGTGATTGTTCTAATGATACCAGGACTTCGAAAAGAAATGTTGCTGTTCCTTTTTTCATTTGGATTTTGTTTCAACGAACTGCTGTTCCCTCAATGGTACTTTCAAGGTGTAGAGCGAATGAAGTATATTACAATTATTAACTTGATTTCCCGGTCCATTTTTCTGGCACTGATATTTATCATCATCAACGATGTTTCTGACTACTTGCTTGTTCCGTTGTTAAATAGTATTGGAATATTCATTGGTGGTATTTTGGGACTTCTTATATTGACCCGGAAAGATAAGGTGAGGATTAAAATACAGCCTATATCAACACTTAAAAAATACTTCATAGAAACGTTGCCCCTTTTCAGCTCCAATGCAATTATTTCTGTTAAAGATCGGATGAATGTGATTTTTATAGGATCTGCGTTAGGAATGAATGAAGTTACTGTTTACGATCTTTCAATAAAAATTATGAGGGTCGTGATGCAGCCTATTGATATAATTAACACGACTATTTTCCCAAAAATGGGAAAAGAAAAAAACATGAAGTTTCTATTGAAAACGACTAAGCTTACCTTCTTTTTATTCTGCACCTTCATTTTGTTAGTACAGCCATTTTTAGGATCAATAGTACACTTTTTAGGGAAAGGACTAACAGAGGCTGTCATTCCTTCAAGGATATTGTTATTAATTCCGCTCATTATGGTTTGGAGCCTGGCATTTGGACGAAACTGTTTAATTGCCTCTGGCAAGTATAAGGTATTTACATTAGGGATGTTTTTAACTACTGTTTTTTACCTGGT
>JAKSCF010000593.1 GCA_022360735.1 Clostridia bacterium | reverse complement strand
GTCCCCAACTCTGAAAAGCGATGAAGTAGGACCGTTATTAAAAACCGTGAAAGAAAACATAACAATACCTGTAATTGCAGGTGTTGGAACCAACTGTACTCAGAAAACCATTGATAATATAAAAAACATACGACCTTACAATGTAGATGGTTTGCTGGTCATTGTCCCGTACTATAACAAACCAAATCAAGATTCCATATATGCACATTTCTCTGAAGTTGCCAAGAATACTGATTTACCCATAATGATGTACAATGTCCCGGGTAGAACGGGGGCCAATATGCTGCCCGACACCGTATCCAAACTATCTAAGATCGAAAATATTGTTGCAGTAAAAGAAGCCAGTGGTGATATAGCACAATTAACAAGAATCATCCAATCCACATCCGATGACTTCCTGGCATATACAGGCGACGATATTTTAACACTCCCCAGTCTATCCGTTGGGGCCTATGGTGTTGTCAGTGTTGCGACGAACATTGCCGGGACTAAAGTGAAAAAAATGATCCATGAATTTTTAGATGGCAACTATGATGAAGCAATGCGTCTTAACTTGGAGCTAACTCAACTTTATGACGGTCTTTTTGCGACGACAAATCCAGTTGCGGTTAAAAGTGCATTGAATCTGATTGGTGAGGATGTAGGCGGGTGCAGATTACCATTGACAGATGCATCTGAAGAGATCAAAATATTGCTAAAAAAATGTCTGTCAGAATTAAATCAGAAAGGGTTAACCTATGCATAGAATTGAAGAGCACCCTATTTTAGGAGATGAAGACAAAGCAAAAAAGAAAGTAACCATTCAAGTTGATGGCCAACCAATGAAAGCCTATGAAGGTGAAATGATTGCATCGGCATTGATAGCCAATGGGATTCATACCTTCAGATATACCAAGAAATTGAAACAACCAAGAGGTCTATATTGTGGTATCGGACGATGCACAGACTGCGTCATGATTGTTAACGGCATACCAAATGTAAGAACCTGCATCACACCGGTTGAGGATGGGATGACAGTAAGAACCCAGAAGGGTCTGGGCCATTGGGAAAGAAGTGATAACAGTGAATAAATATCAAGTCGTAATTATCGGTGCAGGCCCTGCAGGGTTGTCAGCTGCTATAGAG
>JAKSCF010000296.1 GCA_022360735.1 Clostridia bacterium | reverse complement strand
TTTGTGGTAGCAATATTTTTATCTTTCATTATTTTTTTCATTAATAAATTATATTCTATACCATCCAACAAACCTATCAGTGCCAGCTCATATACATTCATAAAATGGTTTCTCCATATTCCATAACATTTTCTTTATATGTCATACCAATGGGCACTTTGTTTTCTACTCCTTTAAGCATAATCGTTCCATCAGCACTATCTATTTTTTCTACATAGTCTTTATTAATAATGAACCCTCTATGGCATTGGACAAAATTAACAGGCAAACCCTTCAAGAGTTCATTTAAAGTGATTTTAGACAATCGTACAACTTCTTTTGTACTTGTCATATATATTTTTCTAAGATTAGATTCGAACATTATAATATCACTAAATGGATATATATAAGTGATTCCTTTTTGTTTGATTTTAAATTTTGTATTAAATATATCTTTTTTACTATATCGAATTAATGTATCCAGAGTCTTTGTAACTTCACTAATATCAAAAGGTTTAATAATATAATCATAACAATGTATGTCTTTAAATGCTATTTGTTCTCGGCTTGGAATAGCTGTAATGAAAACGATATGAGATAATTTGTAGTCATCCATTTCTCTGATTTTTTTTGCTAAATCTAATCCCGAGCCATCTTCTAATTGAATATCTAAAATAAATAAATCTATTCTCACTTTTTTAAAGACATTCAGTGCCTCACTGACCTTTCCGGTTTCAATGACAGTAACATTACAGTCTATTGAAGATATTATTTTTTTTAAGCCCGACCGTGTTCTTATGTCGTCTTCTGCTAATAGAATATTCAACATGTGTTCCCCCTGATTTTCAATGATAATTATACGATTACTATTATACCATAATATCCCTTTTTATGATAAGTTTTTCATATTCTATTCTTTAAATAAGAAAGGGCCTAAACTCATTTAGACCCTTACATCCTTAATACTCAATATCATATTTCTTCAATTTTCTATATAACGTAGCACGGCTTATTCCAAGCTTGTTTGCCATATCTTCTTTATCAATATTTTCTGATATCATTTGTAGAATCATTTCTTTTTCAAAGTGGTTAATAGATTTGACATGTTTTATTTTCTTATGTTCCGCAAAGCTGAAATCTTTTACGTCATTCAACGTGATGTAATCACTTTTTATGTTGAATATTATTCTTTGTATATTCTGTTCCAGTTCCCTAGTATTTTGCGGCCAATCATATGCCAGCATTTTCTCGATGACTTCAGAATCTAAGATAAGGTGTTTTCGATTATACATGGTTTTATAGCGGTCAATGCTTTGTTGGATTAATTGGCGCAGGTCGTTTCTGCGTTCCTTTAGACTTGGTAAAGTAATGACATTTTGTGTGATCCTATAATACAGCTCTTCATTAAACTTTCCTTCTTCTGAAAGCTTTTTTAAATCCTTGCCGGTACTAAAAATCATTCTGGCATTAACCTTTACACCTCTATTATTGCCGTAATAATCAATCTTTTTATCTCGAATAACCTCATTCAATTTTTTCTGGATATACAATGGCATCTCAGATATTTCATCAAAGAATAAAGTTCCGCCGTCTGCTAGTCTAATTTTTCCAACATTGGTTATTTTAAAGGTATGTGGGTCATATCCAAACAACTCACTTCCAAACAATTCACTGGATATTTTATTACAATACATTGTGATAAAATAGTTGTTTTGCCGGTCAGAGAAATTATGTATGGCTCTTGCCATTATGGATTTACCTACACCCTCTTCACCTTGAATTAAAACATTACTATCTTTAATTGCGATTTTTTTTGCATGATTAACAGCTTGCTTTATTTTTGTGTCTGTTCCTAAAATATCATCAAAAGTAATAAATGATTTGTTTAAGGACAATTCATTAACAACGCTATTCACATCAATGATGCTTTTAAATGTAACAATGGCACCATAATACTCACCATCTACGGTTATATTATTACATGAAACAAGTCCTTCAAAAACGTAGTCATGACGTTCATAATATATGGTTTTATTCTGAAACTGTTCTCGCGTTAATAAAAACCTATTAATGGGCCTAATATTTAATACATCCTTGATATTTTGGTTAATCACATTTCCCACATGCTTAAAATACCTTTTGAAATTATGATTATAATACATGATGGTGCCTTCGCTATTAACGTAAACCAGGCCCTCATCCATGGAGTCAATGATGATTTCTCTTTGTTTTTGAATCAGCTTAACCTTATTATAATCTGTAAGATTTTGGAGCTTGCTGGAAAGCAATTCTGCCATATTTTCCAGAAAATTAATAGAATTGGTCAAGTTTTTGAAGATACTATGGGCGTTTTTATTTTCAGCAATGATTAATCCAATTGCACCGACTACCGTTTTATTAAAAAAGACCGGCACTCCAATAATCCCCATCATTTTACACTTGTCAAGTTCAGGACAATTTTGACAGTTACTAAAGTCTTTTTTGTCTTGGACAATAACCTTTTCTCCGCTTCTAATCACTTCTCCCATTACAGAATCCGGGCTTACATGAATTAAAGCGGGAATAAGATACTTTACCGTATTGCCTACTATTCTTGTATTGCTGTCGACTATAATAACGTCAATGTCTAAAACATTGGCTATTGCTGTAGCAAACTTTGAAACTGTATCTTTAATTTCATATAACATATAACCACTTCTTCTTAAATATATTTTATTCTCAGAATATTTTGTCAAAATTTGTTCTCTACTAAGAAATTATATTGTTGTGTATATACTCTGTCAACATATCAATTTGAAAATACATGGTCACAGCACCAGGGTCTAAATGCCCTACACCTTTATTGGCTTGGTAAGTGGCTCTTCCTTTTACTGCTTCCATATCTTTAGTGCTGTTCATACCTTCCTCAGCTGCTTGTGTTAATATCTCTAAGGCTTCTTTAGATGGTTTATTTTCTTCTAAAGCTGCTTTGTATGCAATAACAGCAGGATATAATGTATCAATCATGGTTTTAAACCCGGGTTTTGCTTTTCCTCGTTCCATGATGGCATTCAAGCTGGTTTCATAAATGTCAAGCAGAACAATTTCATCAATAACTTTAACATCCTTTAGCTTTTTACTGCAAGCAATATATGCGCTCCCATATAGCACGCCTGATGAACCACCAATGCTTTTCATTAAAGTCATACCAATATTTTTAAAGAGATCACTTAGCACCATTTGTTTAAAAGCTTCTTCTTGATCAATAATTTT
Source organism: Clostridia bacterium (assembly GCA_022360735.1). Next base: position 1,207 of record JAKSCF010000296.1, on the reverse strand, counting down.
CTGAAAGCCCATATTCATATTAGCCCAGTGATCACCATCTCCGGTGATGGAGTCCAATTCTGTGATATAATCTTTATTCTCATCTATTTTATGAGCAATCTTAATTAAGATATTGACATAATCTTCACTTGTTAATTTAAAACTCATTTTGATCACCTACACTGACATTCCGGAAGTTTTACAAGGAGTATCCAACAATTCTTTAAGTTCATCATCTAATTTAAGTAACGTAACGGAGCATCCTGACATTTCTAAAGCAGTCATATAGTTGCCTACAAAAGTCCTATATACCTTAATGTTCTTCTCTTCAAGTATTTTTGCTACTTCATTATTTAAGATATAGAGCTCCATCAACGGTGTTGCACCCAAACCATTAACCATTACCGCAACTTCTGAATTTTCAAAATCAGCATCGTTGAATATCTTTGAAAGCAGTTCATTGGCTAATGCTTCTGCCGATAATATCTCTGTACGTTGAACCCCGGGTTCGCCATGTATACCCATCCCGATTTCAACTTCATTTTCTTTTAATTCAAAGCCCGGCTTACCAACAGCAGGAATTGTACACGCAGACATAGCCATACCCATACTTCTCAAGTTAGAGATGGTTTTCTCGGCCGCTTCTTTTACTTCTTTTATGGTTCCGCCTTTAACTGCTTTTGCACCTGCAATTTTATGAACAAAAACGGTACCGGCAATACCACGTCTTCCTGTGGAATAAGTACTCTCTTCTACTGCTACATCGTCCTTTACAACGACAGTTTCTACCGTAATATCTTCCATCTCAGCTAATTCTTTGGCCATCTCAAAGTTCATTAGATCTCCGGAATAATTTTTAATGATCAACAAAACACCTTTTCCTGAGTCTGCCTCTTTGATGCCTTCCAATACTCTATCAGGACTAGGAGATGCAAAAACATTACCGCTAACAGCCGAGTCCAGCATACCATATCCTACATAACCTGCATGGGAAGGTTCATGACCGCTTCCGCCTCCGGATACCAGTCCAACTTTATTTTCTTCTTTCTCTCTTTTGGTTATGACTTCATATTCCGGACAATATTTTAGATGTGGATTGGCTTTTTCAACACCTTTTAACATGTCAGAAACGACTTGATTCGGGTCATTAATGATTTTTTTCATTTTTTCACCTCATATCTTTATGTTTCTTTTTAGATTTTACAAAGCAAGTTATTTTATCCAATAA
>JAKSCF010000469.1 GCA_022360735.1 Clostridia bacterium | reverse complement strand
CTTGAGGCATTCAATGAAGCCATGGACCGATATGAAGAAAGCAAAGGCACTTTTTTTAAATTCGCAGAGTTAGTCATTAAGAATAGAATCATCGATATTCAAAGAAAAGCAGTCAAATCTCCACAATGCGTTTCTACTGATGATGAATATCATGGCGTAGAAGACCCCAGTGATTTTGTTCAAGACCTATCCTTTAAAAATGAAATTTTGGAATTTAAAGATAAACTGAATGAATTTGGTATACCATTCTTAAAGCTCATCGAGGATACCCCTAAGCATAGGGATACTCGATCTAAAATTATAAAACTATCCAAAGACATTGTATGTTCCCCTATTTTATTAGAACAGTTTTATGATAAAAAAAGATTACCTAGAAATCTTATTTCCAGTAAGTTTGATATTTCAATTAAAGTTATTACGTCCAATAGAACCTATATCATAGCATGTATTTTAATATTGGACAGCAGATGGGATCATATTAAAACATATCTTATGGATAAAGGTGGTGAATACATTGATATATAAGGGAATAGTCATGGAAGTCAATCGCAATTATTGTATCGTTCTTACCAATACTCAAGAATTTATTAAACTAAAAATTAAAAAAAATATCTATGAATCACAAGAAATCTATTTTACCGAATCCGATATTTATTCTCAAAGGTCTTATGCCAAATGGGCATTTGCAGCTGCTATCGTATTAATAGGTCTATTTCTTTCCGGGATTCAAATCAACCAATTGTATCCTTATATGAACCCTTATAATGCTGCAGTGGTGAGTATAGATATTAACCCAAGTATAGAGTTTTATATCGATGAAAAAAACATGGTTACCAAAGTTATACCTTTAAATGAAGAAGCCAATTTTTTGGTTTCTGATAACTGGAAAGGTCTTACCTTTCATGTCGTGCTAAATGAATATTTTGATAATGCAATAGAAAATGAGTATCTAAAGCAAGAAAGTACTATATTGATCTCTTGTGCTGCTTTAGATGATGATTTTAACAAGGATGTCATCATCAAACAAGTCAATAAAACCATTCAAGAAAAAAATGTTAGTGATATTACCTATGGTTATATTGAAAGCAATAAAGAGAGTGTTAAAAAAGCACAAAAAGCCAATGTTTCTATCGGTAAATTTGAAATATATAATGATGTAAAAGATTCTCATCAAGACATGGATACCATTGAAGAAGTTAAAAATACGGAAGTATCCCAACTCATTGAAGAAACTGAAATCGTTCAAGTTATAAATAAACAAGACAAAAAAAGAGAAAAAGATAATCGTGAAGAAAGATATGAAAATCACGAAGAAGGTTTTGAAGATAATCATTTCCATAAAGATACTGAAAAAGACACTTATTTCAACAAGAATATAAAAAAACTCGAACATGACAAAATAAAAAAAGAAAGGCT
>JAKSCF010000512.1 GCA_022360735.1 Clostridia bacterium | reverse complement strand
TTTAAATTTTTATTCATGTACGGTTCTGGTTAGATACCGTCTATACACATAATGTATCATTGTTTAAATATTTTTTCAATATAAAATCATACCTTAATTAAACCAATTCTTGAAACTGGAAATAGCTGAATGGCTTAGCACCATCATTATAGTCGCTGCACAGCAATTGCCTAAAAAAATAGCTATCAAAGCGTTTCTGATTCTCATGTTAAACAAGGCTGCAATAGCTGACCCTGTCCATACACCTGTAGTAGGTAATGGAATGGCAACAAAAATGAATAAACCAAGTATTCTATACTTTTTAACTTTTTTACTTTTATGCATTACTCTTCTTGTAATGGCGTCAGCAATCTTATTCCCTATACGCGTCTTTCTAAACCAAGCTATAACAGGTCTCAATAATAACAATATGAAAGGAACCGGCACCATACTTCCTAAAATGCCCAAAATTGTCGCATGGTATGTATTCATACCCATGGAAACCCCAAATGGTATAGCAACTTTTAATTCTGCTAAGGGAAGCATTGCTATAATAAAAACAGCCAATTCTCGCGTTAAAAAATTAAAGTAATTTGTGAAGATGTCTTGCATTTTATCTTAGTCCCTTTTCTTTTTTTTAAATTATAACATAGTTAAGTTAAAGCTGGAGATAAAAAATTAAAAATAACTGGAATATTTTATCATTAATTTTTTTATTGTTTCAATGTAATATTTAATCTTAACTCCTGGCTATACTATTGCAATAATTGATCCTTATCATATATAATTTTTCTTATTAATAGACATGCTAATATACGAATAAAATTAAGAGGATAACATTATGAGAAAAATATTAGGTTGTATCAAGAAAGCTGTTAAAAATTATTCTATGATAGAAAAAGGAGATGTAATAGGTGTAGGCGTCTCCGGGGGGAAAGATAGCATGGCACTTTTGTATGCCTTAAAATTGTTTCAGAACTTTTCACCTGTGCAATATGATATAAAAGCCATTACCCTTACTATGGGTTTTGAAGCCTTTGACCTTAAAAATATTCAAGCTTTCTGCAAAACACTTGAAATAGAGCATATCATTGAAGAAACACAAATTGGAAAGATAATCTTTGAAGAAAGAAATCAAAAGAATCCTTGTGGCATGTGCGCCAGAATGAAAAGAGGCCGTTTAAGTAAGGTATGTCATCGACACCAAATCAAAAAGCTTGCCCTTGGACATCATGCCGATGATGCCATCGAAACTTTATT
>JAKSCF010000317.1 GCA_022360735.1 Clostridia bacterium | reverse complement strand
TTTTTTAACAATCTTTATAAAAAAAATAATTGACCGCGTGTCAATTTAATACTATTCTCATTTTTGATATTTGTCAATAGTTTTTAGTTAATTTTTTAACAATCATTATTTTACATTGATCTCCTTTTTTTTCATTTGCAATATAGCTTCTTTTTTCAATGATTTTAGAGAACAAAAGACAAATTTAATCAATATAAGTGTTGAATGTAATTTATATTTTATAATATCTAATTTCAGAATTTTCCAGAAAAATGTACAATGATTGTACTATTTTTCGTACAATAATTATGTTATTTAATTAACAATATATTCAGATTTGTCAGTTAAATTGGACATAAAAAAACCCAGCATTTTAAAATACCAGGTTTTTAGCTAAGCTGTAAGAATGATGGGTTCGTTTCTTGTTACGACAATGGTATGTTCAAATTGTGCTACAAAGCTTCCATCAGGCGTTTTTAATGTCCAGCCGTCTTTTTCTTGGAAAGCATATTCAGCCCCTGTTGAAATAAAAGTTTCTATTGCTAATACAATGCCATTATTCAATATTCTTCTGTCTAGTTTATCACAATAGTTTAAAATATCATTAGGCTCTTCGTGCAGCCTTCTTCCAATGCCATGACCTGCTAGATTTTTAATCACTGTAAATCCATATTTTCGAGCTTCATTGTTGATGGTTCTTCCGATCTGATTAATCCTGCTTCCGGCAGTGGCTTTTTCAATTGCTTTTTTTAATGCAGTACGTGAACACTCAATAAGACTTTTCTTGATTGCAGATACTTTCCCAACGGGAACAGTCGCTCCTGTATCACCAAAGTATCCATCTAACTCAGCAGACACATCAATATTTACGGTATCGCCTTCTTTTATAACTAACGAACCCGGTATCCCATGTGCGGCAACATCATTTAAGCTGATACAAGTCGCCTTTGGAAAATTACATTCACATTTTGGAGCAGACCTGGCACCATACTTTGACAAAACCTTTTCTCCAATATCATCAAGTTCAGCAGTTGTAATACCAGGCTTAACGGCTTTTTTCATTTCTTCTCTTGCTAATGAAACAATTTTTCCAATCCTTTTTAACGCTATTAAATCTTTTTCCGAATCTATTGACATTTTATCATCTCCTGAGATTATTTTAACATATTATAGAAGTATCTTCATTAAAAGCAACCTGTGATCTTAAAAATTTTATATTTTATTCAATCTGGGCTCAGTTATCTTTCAACAAATCAGGCGTACTTTTTTTAATGGGATGACTGTCAAAAGATTTCATTTCACGAAATATTGCCGTAGCCCCCACTATGAAAGAGAAAAAATCTGATACAGGTGCGGCAAGCCATACACCCAGCAAGCCATATCTTAAGGGCAATAATAAAATCAACGGTATTAAAAAAATCACCTGTCGTGTAAGGCTGAGAAACATAGCTTTTTTTGGTTTTCCTACTGCTTGAAAGTAATTAGAGCAAATAATCTGAACCCCTACAACCGGAAACATGGTTAAAAAAACCTTTATCCCTTTGCTACCCACTTCAATAAGTTCACCATCATTGGCATTGAAAACAGAGATCACAAATTCCGGTGCATATTGAGATAATACAAATCCTATCAGCACAATAAATGTAGCCGATGCACCGGCCAAAACAAGGGTTTGCTTGATACGGTCATATTGTTTTGCACCATAATTATAGCCAATAATGGGTTGGCACCCTTGATTAATGCCGAATACCGGCATCAGTATCAGCAGAACAAAGCTATAAATGATACCAAAAGCAGAAACCCCTATATCCCCGCCATACATCATAAAAGCACGATTAAATAGAAATAAAATACAACAAGATGCAATCTGCATGGCAAATGGTGCCGAGCCGATAGAAAATATGTCCATTACCACACGATTCTCTAACCGCAAATTCTTTTTACGGAACTTAAGCAGGCTTTTGCCTCTTAAGAAGTAGGCTAATACCCATATAGATGCAATCAGTTGCGCTATAATGGTTCCAAGTGCGGCACCTTGTACCCCCATTCCCATACCCATAATAAAGATGGCATCCAATATGATGTTGACGATTGCACCAATCAGCATGGTCATCATCGCCATAACGGCATTCCCTTCTGCTCCAATAAATCGATTGATGCCAAAACTAACCATCTGAAACACCGATCCAAATAGTATAATACTTAAATACGCTCTAGCATAGGGGCGCACAAGATCACTGGCATTAAAAAGTGTTAAAATAGGGGTTAATAATAGCAGTCCCAACACGGTTAACATTAAACCAATACCGACCATAAGTATTAAAGCATTTCCCATCACTTTTTCCGCTTCTTCTTTTTGCTTCTTGCCCAAATTAATAGATATACGCGCAGCACCGCCAATACCCACAAGCATTGCAAAAGCCAGTATAATAATCATTACCGGAAAAGTAATGGTTAAACCTGCTATGGCAATAGAACCTTCTGTTTGCCCTATAAATATTCTATCTACCACATTATAAAGTGCATTAACCAGCATACCAATAATAGCAGGAATAGAAAACTTCCATAAAAGGGTACCAATTTTCTCCTCACCCAGTCGTTTTGCATTATCCATATCTAGTCCTCCTTAAAGCTTTTCCAGCACTCGTATCGTCTTTTCTACTCCTTCAAAAAAAATATCTAAATCTTCCTTAGGTAATTTTTCTAATATCTTAGATATCTCAAATTGAATCAATGGATATTTTTCTTTTTTATATACCTTTCCCTTGTCGGTAAGATATATCCAAGTCTTTCTACGATCTTGTTTGTCATTCTCTCTGGTTACCAAATCTTTTTCTATTAGGCTGTCAATAAGAGTGGTTACACTCCCCTTCTTCATATAAAGCGTAGCGCCTAACTCTGAGCTGGTGATTCTCCCTCTATTTCCAATAATCATTAATGCACGAAATTGGTTGTTATATAAAAATTTATCCTGCTCATTCACCTTTCGATATGCCGGCCCAATTTTTTGTTGAACAAGAGGAATTAAACGGGTTATCATTTTAATATTTTTTTCTTGTATTGAAGTTGCCATAGAAGTCTCCTCCCACTTATGTAGTTAGTTATCAAACCGTTAGATATCAAACTATTTCACTATATATTTTAGCCCATTTACATAGTAAAAGCAATTTATTTCTTTTTTATAATATTCTAATTTTACCATATGTGAAGCAATATAAACGGATGATATACACTTTTAGTCTAAAAAATGCTGTGAATACTGACAGAAATGAATAAACCGCTTTGAAAGCGGTCAGGTTATCGAAAAAGTACTAGAAAAATGAATGCAGGTGTATGAATATTCGTTTTTTTGTGTTCATTTGG
>JAKSCF010000500.1 GCA_022360735.1 Clostridia bacterium | reverse complement strand
TGTAATGTAAATTTAATAATATTACATAATTGTGAAGGGAAAAGGAAAAAAGATTTAGAGAAATATAAAAAAGAACAAGATAGAATGATTAACGAGATAAAAAAAAATTAAGCAAGGGGAGATGTATTGTGAAAAAATTTTTATCTGTATTATTTGTTATTGTTTTAAGTTTGGCACTAGCTGCTTGTGGCGGCGGCAATGAACCTGCTGAAAATGAAGGCGGAGAAGAAGCGGCAGAAGTCATCACTTTAAGATTAGCCCATCACCTTCCGGAAACAGACAGTAACAATCAGTTAGCACTTAAATTTAAAGAAAACTTAGAAGCTAAAACGGATGGACAAGTAGTGGTTGAAATTTATCCAAACGGACAATTAGGTGGACAATTGGATTTATTAGAAGCTATTAAACTGGGGACAGTAGAAATGTCAATGTCTGATACAGGTTTATTAGCAAACTATGAGCCGGCCATTGGTATATTGGATATGCCTTATGTATTTGATAGTGTGGAGCATGCTAAAGTCGTTATGTCCGGGGATATCGGACAACAGTTAAAAGACAAAGTAGCCGCTACATCGGGTATTAGACCCATTACATTAGAAGGTGTTGCATTCAGAAATACTTTCTTAAAGGATGTTATGATTGAATCTTTAGAAGACTTCAAGGGTATCAAGGTAAGAACACCTAATGCACCATCTATTATTGCAACTTTTGATGCTTTGGGAGCAAACCCAACAGCCATTCCTTCCGGTGAAGCGTACACAGCGATTCAAACCGGTGTTGTCAATGGGATGGAGGGAAATCCTGAATTCTTAAGCTCTATTAAAATCCATGAGGTAGCCAACAATTGGTTTGAAACCCAGCATATTATGACATGTACGGCTCTCAATATCAGTGATAAAGTTTATTCTGAGCTTTCTGAAGATATTCAAGTCGCTATTAATGAATCAGCTGAAGAAGCTTTGGGTTATTTCTATGAATTTGCAGGTAATGCAGACTCAGAAAAAAGAGAATTTTTAAAAGAGCAAGGTGTTAACTTCTATACACTAGACAAAGGACCGTTCAGAGAAGCAGTAGCACCAATGGTAGAAGAGTTTGTATCTGAAAAAGGCATTGAAGATATTTACCAAGCAATTAAAGACGTAAGGGAGTAGTTTTTAGTGAAGGGCATGCAATTAATAAAAAAAGTGACAGATGGATTAGTAGTGACCTTTTTTATAAGTTTAATTCTCCTAGTGTTCGCACAAGTAATTTTTAGATTTGTATTTCATAATTCTCAACCCTGGATTGATGAACTATCTAGATTCTTATTTGTTTGGATTATATATCTAGGTGGAACCATTACAATTCGAAAAGGTATCAACATAACTTTTGACTTGCTGATAGATTCGTTAACTTCAAAAACGTGGATGGTTGTATTTACTATTGTAAACATTCTATGTATCTTTTTTCTGTTACTAATTGTAGTGCTTGGATTTAATATATCGTTCATTAATAGAGTACAAGCATCGTCGTTATTAGGTCTCAATATGGGAATTGTTACTTTGGCAATTCCCATAGGCGGGATCCTAATGATCGTATCACAGATAGAATACTACCTCACGACTCTTAAGAAAAGGAAAGAAGGAATATGTTAGCATTAGCTTTTGTATTGTTTTTCGGAATGTTGATTCTTGGAGTCCCAATTGCTTTTGCAATGGGCCTTGGATCCGCTCTTGCGTTATTTTTTAAATCTGACACCTCAATAATGTTAGTTGGACAGCGTTTATTTGCCGGAGTGAACTCTTTCAGTTTAATGGCAATTCCTTTTTTTATGCTGGCAGGAGAATTCATGGAACCCGGTGGCATTTCAAAGAGATTGGTTAACTTTTCTCACGCTGTAGTAGGACATATCACCGGCGGCTTAGGAATGGTGGATATATTGACAAGTATTATATTTGCGGGGGTATCAGGGTCTGCAGCTGCAGACACAGCAGCAGTTGGAAGTATATTAATTCCTTCTATGAAGAAAAAAGGATATCCCAGAGGTTTAGCGGCAGTCATTCAAGCCACGGCAGGTTCTTTAGGGCCAATTATACCGCCGAGTTTAACCATGATTATATATTGCTCTTTGACGGGAATTTCCATTGGAGCTTTATTTATGTCAGGTGTCATTCCAGGCTTAATCATTGGACTGGGCATTATGTTTATTACTTATCTTTATGCCAGAAAATTAGGAATTAAGGGTGAAAAAAGAGCAACTTTTAGAGAACTGATGATCGCCACTAAAGAAGCAAGCTTGGCTTTGGTGATGCCTGTTATTATCATTGGTGGAATTATTTTTGGAATCTTTACAGCAACAGAAGCAGGGGCTATTGCTGTCGTATATTCATTTATTATTGGATTCTTTGTTTACAAGGAATATACAATAAAGGATATTCCAAAAATCGTGTTAAATGCTGCTGCAACCACTTCTATGGCAATGCTGATTATTGCCGGTGCGGCAATTTTCAGTTGGCTAGTAGCATTTGCAAAATTACCGGCATTGGTTGTAGGTTTTTTAACTTCATTGACCAATAGCCCTTATGTCATATTAATGCTCTTAGTGGGATTTTTATTTATAGTCGGCATGTTTATAGAAACCATAGCTGCTACCATCATAGTAGCACCCATATTGATGCCGGTAGCGGCTCAATATGGTATAGAACCTATTCAATTTGCACTTATCATGGTTATAACATTAGTATATGCAGGCGTTACGCCGCCGGTAGGAGGCGTACTATTTATCACTATGGGTATAGCAGAAGCTAAAATGAAAGATACATTAAGGTATTTAATGCCATACCTGGGAGTAGTCGTTGCAGTTTTATTGTTACTAATTTTTATACCCAGTGTATCGTTATTTCTACCTAATCTTCTATTTTAATTAGGCTCACTGAATTTGAGTCTTTGTGATAGGGCGTATGGTGTATGGGCTTTATGCTTATACGTCATACTACCTAAACACAGCCTAAATATATGGGAGGGACCAAAATGAAAGCGTTGGTAAAAGTAAGGCCGGGAGAAGGCGGGGTTGCGTTAGAAGATGTGCCGGAACCTTCTCCAAAATACAATGAGATTAAAATAAAAGTCCATGCTACAGGAATATGCGGTACAGATATGCATATTTTTAAGGATGAATATCCCAGCAAATATCCTGTAACACTGGGACACGAATATAGTGGAACCGTCATAGAAATCGGGCGTGACGTCAAAAAGTTTTCTGTTGGAGACAGCGTCATATCTTTGACGGCAGTAGAATATTGTGGTCAATGCGATTATTGTAGTCAAGGTTTATTAATGCTGTGTGAAAATCGTTTATCAATAGGTTCAGGTGTCAATGGTGCTTTTGCGGAATATTTGGTAGTACCGGAGCATCTGGCATTTATAGTACCTGAAAATGTATCGTTAGATGAAGCGGCACTTTCAGAGCCTCTGGCATGTGTGGTTAGAAGTGTCATCGAAATGTCAAAAATTAAAGCAGGTGATTATGTATTTGTTTCCGGTCCTGGAACCATCGGGCAATTGACGATGCAAGTCGCAAAAGCGTGCGGTGCTAAAGTAGTGGCAGCAGGAACAAATTTAGATATAGAACGTTTAAAATTAGCTGAAGAAACAGGAGCGTATGCGGTTATTAATGTCAGCGAAGAAGATGTTAAAGAAAGGTCAAAAGAATTGACCTTTGGAGAGGGTTATGATATTGCCTACGAATGTTCCGGCGCAGAGCCTTCTGCTCAGACTTGTTTGGAAGTTTTAAAAAAGACAGGTCAGTACGTCCAAGTAGGATTGTATGGAAAGAAAATATTATTTGACCATGATTTGGCGCTTACCAAAGAGATTCATATGGTTAACAGCTATGCTTCTGAAAGAACTTCCTGGAAAAGAGCCATACGTTTAATGCGCAATGAACAATTAAACTTAAAACCTTTGATCAGCACAAAGCTTCCCATAGAAGAATGGGAACAGGGGTTTAACAAAGCTTTTAATAAAGAAGGTTTTAAGATTTTTCTCACTACAAATTAATAGAAAAGAGATGAAAAAGAATGGATCAATTATTAGAAATGACTCAACAATTTGAGCAAACCAAATATTGGAATGACTCTTGTTCCGTAAGCGAGCTGAAATATGCCATCGAAAGAGGCGCAGTAGGCGCAACCACTAATCCTGTAATCGTAAAAAACGTATTGGACAAAGAACTGGATAACTACAGAGCATATATCACTGAACTGGTAAAAGACAATCCAACTTCATCGGAAGACGAGATTGCTTGGATGGTCATCGAGCAGATGGCGATAGACGGCGCAAAGCTTTTAGAGCCGGTATTTGATCCTGGTAAAGGAACCGGAAGAATCTCCATACAAACCAATACAAAATACTTTAACAATGCTGAAAAATTAGCCGATCAAGCGATTTATTTCAGTCAATTAGCTAAGAACATGCAAGTCAAAATGCCGGTAACCTCAGCCGGGATCAAAGCATTTGAAGAAGCGACTTACAATGGCGTCAGCATTAATGCAACCGTATCCTATACAGTGCCTCAAGCTATAGCAGTAGCAGAAGCAGTGGAAAGAGGACTGAAAAGAAGAGAAGCAGAAGGATTGGATAACGCTGATATTAACCCGGTATGCACCATCATGGTGGGCAGAATAGATGACTGGATGAAGCATGTTACAACAAGAGATGGCATCATCATCGACC
>JAKSCF010000640.1 GCA_022360735.1 Clostridia bacterium | reverse complement strand
ACAAAATTCAAGAAGAATTAGGGGATTTGTTATTTGCAGTAGTAAATGTTGCACGATTTCTTAAAGTAGATCCTGAGCAAGCATTAAATACAACTTATCATAAATTTATTAATCGATTTAGCTATATTGAGAAGAAAGCCGGACAAATAGGCAAGCGTCTTGAAGAGATGAATCTAGAAGAAATGGATGCTTTATGGGAAGAATCAAAAAAAATTTAATAAAAAGTGACAAAAAAGAAGGATTTTTTCAAGCAAAGTAGAATAATAATATTGGTATTGGCCTATTTAAAAAGGATTCTAATTAAGAGGAGGTTATTTTGTGAACAAAGCTGAATTAGTTGCTAGCGTAGCAGAAAAAACTGGTTTTACGAAGAAAGATGCTGAAGCTGCAGTAAATGCATTTATTGCAAGCGTAGAAGGCGCACTAGTATCTGGAGAGAAAGTACAATTAATAGGTTTCGGAACTTTTGAAGTAAGAGAAAGAAAAGCTAGACAAGGTAGAAACCCAAGAAAACCTGGTGAAGTTATTAAAATTCCAGCTTCAAAAGCACCTGTATTTAAAGCAGGTAAAGCATTAAAAGATTCTGTAAATAAGTAATGATAAAAGAAAAGCAGCTAAACAGCTGCTTTTCTTTGATAAGAGGTAAATATTTTGAGAATAGACAAATTTTTAAAAATATCTAGGCTGATCAAAAGGCGCACCATGGCAAAAGAGGCTTGTGATCAAGGCCGCATTTTAATTAATGATAAACCTGCAAAAGCAGGAAGTGAAGTACAAGTCGATGATGTAATTACCATCATTTACAGCGGTTCGGAATTAAAAGCAAAAATAAAAAAAATAACTGAACATGCTACAAAAGATACTGCAAGCGAAATGTTTGAAATCATCGAATAAAATAAGCATATCCTTAAAACAATATGGACTGGCCATAATGACCAGTCCATATTTTATATTCAACCATCAATCTCAAATCCTAAATCCTAAATCCTATCTTATACTTACACTTTTTCCAAGAAACAAGAATATATTGATATATAGTAATGCTTTTAAAAAAAGACAAATTATAAAGTAACATGACCTTAAGTAATTTCAATGGTTTGAAATAGGTTGCGCAGTCTCGAAGAAGAAATCAACGATTTACGACGCAATTGTAAATTGCTGTTAGGTCATAAAAGGAGAGTTATATTATGCAGATTCATGTTGTGAAACCGGGAGAGACTATATGGGGCATTTCTAATATTTATAGTGTATATCCAGACCGAATTATATCAGCAAATCAGCTTGAAAATACAGATAATTTAGTAGTGGGGCAAAATCTAGTGATTCCTATTCAAGGCAGGTACCATTTTGTTCAACCGGGAGAAAATCTAACCACCATCAGTAATCTATACGGCATTCCTGTGGATGATCTCATAGCTATCAATGGTATATACAATCCTAATCTGGTGATGCCGGGATTAAGACTGTATATTCCTCAAGGATTTCGCCCGGAAATAGAAACCGCAGCATTTGTAGATTTAGCCATATCCCGAGAAAGGGCAGCGGAAGATATAGCTGAAGTAGGGCCATATCTGACCTACCTCAATATATTTAGTTATACCATGAACCCTGACGGGACGCTGAATCCACCGGATGATACAGCGGCACTTAATGCCGCCCAATACAATAGAAATCTACCACTTATGGTCATCACCAACTTCAAAGACGGAACCTTTGATCAAGATATTGCAACAGCAGTATTATCCGATGAAGCGGCACAGGATGTATTAATCAATGAGATACTGACGACCATGCAGGAGAAAGGGTATGTAGGCGTTAATTTCGATTTAGAATACTTAGGAAGAGAAAACAGAGAAAACTATGTCAACTTTTTACAACGAACAGTAGATGTGCTTAGACCTCAAGGTTATGAAGTATCTGTGGCGCTTGCTCCAAAACTATCGGAAGAACAGCTGGGAACGCTCTATGAAGGACATAACTACCAGGCTATAGGAGAGGTAGTAGACTACGTAATGATTATGACGTATGAGTGGGGCTGGTCCGGAGGTCCCCCTTTGGCCGTATCTCCTATCGATGAAGTCAAGCGAGTACTGGATTTTGCCGTATCGGTGATTCCTCCGGAAAAAATATTAATGGGAGCCCCTCTTTACGGCTACGATTGGAAATTACCTTATGAGAGAGGTGGCCAGTGGGCTAAAACCCTTGACCCGCAAGAAGCCATTGCACTAGCCGCTCAATATGGTGCAACCATAAACTATGATCCTGAAAGCCAAGCACCATACTTTAACTATTATGATGAAGACGGTATATACCATGTTGTCTGGTTTGAAGATGCTCGAAGCATCCAAGCCAAATTCGATGTCGTAAAAGATTACGGATTAAGAGGTATATTTTATTGGGTGCTGGGAAACAAGTTTCCTCAAAACTGGCTCTTACTTAGCGATAACTTCAGAATATCTAAACAAGACCGAACCGTATAATATCAAATTAAGGGCGTATGCAATACGCCCCTGCTGTATTTTAAAATGTAAATGTAGAGGCTGGTCATCATGCCGGTACTTTATAATAGTTAAGAATTAATAGTGAATAATTAATAATTAAGGTGAATTTTGCTGAGCAAAATTTTCTTTAAGTATCTAAAATTCAATGAAAATTTTCGCCAGAAAATCATCCTCAATTATTCATTGTTCATTATTAATTATTAATTACATAATTATGTGTATTAAAAAATACCAGTATTGAAATAATAATCTATGGATAAAGCTTTTTTTGAGGAGGCGTTGAGCATCAAAGTAGGAATACCCGGAGGATTGTTATATTATCGATACGATACATTCATACATACCTTTTTTGATTCATTAGAAATTGAGTGTGAATATTCCATAAAAAAAAAAAAAAAAATATTGGATATGGGTGTCAAAAATTGTGTGGATGAGGCTTGTCTGCCTATGAAAATATATCATGGTCATGCACAAAACCTAAAGAATAACTGTGACTATTTATATATTCCGCGTATCATGACGTGTGAAAATAATGAATCCATATGTCCCAAATTTTGTGGATTGCCGGAGATGGTCATGAGCGGTATCAAAAGGCATAATAATGTTATTGACGATCCTATACATATGAAAAAAAACCATGATTTGGTTCAATATTTCCTAAAAATTGGCCAAGCACTAGGCGTTAAAGAACGCAAAACCATAAAGGCGTATAAAAATGCCTATAACAAACACCAACATAAAATTAAAGGCATATTCGATGAAGGATACCAGCATACCGTTTTTCTCGGTGGACATCCTTACAATATTTATGATTCCTTTGCCAATATGAATTTAATACAAAAACTGCGTGAACATCAAATAGGTATCATAACAGAGGAAAGAGTCAATAGAAAAGATAAAGATCATGAACTGGGGCACCTTATTAAAAAACCATATTGGCTTTTTTTCAGAAACAATTATGGTGCATCAAAGTATCTTGCCCGTAATGCGCATATTGATGGCATTGTGTATATTTCTTCTTTTTCATGCGGCATTGATTCCATCACGATTGAAATGATGAAAAACAACTTACCCAATTTACCTTTCCTAGTCTTAAAAATTGATGAGCACACAGGTGAGGCAGGGATGAATACCAGAATAGAAGCTTTTGCAGATATGTTGGAAAGGAGGCGGTTTCATTGAAAATGACTTTCCCCCATCTAGGCGATGCCTATATTTTAGTGCACTTAGTTTCTCAAGAAATGGGAGTAGATTGTGTCACGCCCCCACTTAATAGTATTGACACACTGGAAAAAGGCTCAAAATACTCACCAGACGAAATATGCCTGCCTTTTAAGCTAATGGTAGGCAATTTGATTGAGGGCATTGAACAAGGCGCAGATACGGTTGTCATGGTTTCCAGCCCGGGGCCTTGCCGCTTGGGAGAATATGGAGAGCTCCTTAAGTCTATATTGGACAAAAAAGGCTATAAGGTAGACTGGATACTATTAGACACCATAAAGGATATAGGAGCACGAGAGCTCCTAAGACGAGCCAGCGATATCTGGAAAGATAGAAAAAAAAGTAACATTGAGTGGTTACTCTCACTAAAAAATATATATCAGATTGTAAAAAGTCTCGAAAAACTGGAAGAAACAGCCAGATGGCTTTGCGGTTATGAAATTAAAAAGGGACAGATAAAAAGATTACTGCTTCAATGCAAAAAAGAAATGTTTCAATCTAAAAGCATTGCCGAAGCGCATAAAACCATACAAAAATACCAAAGCAGGATCAATCAAGTGCCATTAGATATGAATAAAGACCCTGTTAAAATAGTGCTGACAGGAGAAATATATTCCTTAATTGAGCCTTTTGGTAACCATTACATAGAAGAAAGATTGATGGATATGGGCGTTAGCTTCTATAAAAGAATCTCCATAGGCTGGTGGATAGAATCCACCATAGTAAAACCATTTAGCAGACAAAAGACGATGAAAAAAAAGAACAGCTATTTAGACCACTGTATCGGGGGCTATGCTAAAGATACCATCGAAGAAGTCATAGAAGCTAAAAATAAAAATTTTGATGGTGTCATTCAGCTGTTACCCTTAGGGTGCATGCCGGAAATTGTTACCAAGTCCATTATTTCAGAAATGAGCAATGATTTAAATATAAAAACGCTTACCATGGTACATGATGAGATGAATGGAGAAGCAGGTTATGTCACCAGAATTGAAGCGTTTATTGATATGTTGCAAAGGAGGAAATATCATGTATTATTTGGGCATTGATGTGGGTTCTGTGAGTACAGATATCGTATTGCTGGATAACAGTTTAGAGGTTGTTCAAGAAATATACCTAAAAACCAAAGGCAGCCCCATAAAAGCAGTTTATGAAGGGCTAAAACAACTCAGTGAAAAATATGATAGCAAACAAATATCCGGCGTTGGAACAACCGGAAGTGGAAGAGCCATTGCTTCAGCCATTACCGGCGCAGATATCATAAAAAATGAAATTACAACCCATGCCATAGCAGCCAGTATTACTGACCCTGAAGTCCAAACCATTCTGGAAATAGGAGGGCAGGATTCTAAAATCATCATATTGCGGGATGGCGTTATATCCGATTTTGCCATGAATACAGTTTGTGCAGCCGGAACCGGGTCCTTTTTAGATCGTCAGGCAGAGCGATTGGGCATTGACATAGACCGCTTGGGACCCTTAGCATTAAAAGCCAAATCTCCTGTAAGAATCGCCGGCAGATGTGCAGTGTTTGCTGAATCAGATATTATACATAAACAGCAATTGGGATATGGTGAGGAAGACTTAATGGCGGGATTGTGTCAAGCCATGGTCAGAAACTATATGAGTAATCTGGCAAAAGGAAAAGAAATTAAAAACAAGATTTTTTTTCAGGGCGGCGTTGCCGCTAATGCAGGGATAAAAAAAGCCTTTGAGGAAGCCATCGGCAGCGAAGTAATGGTTCCCAAACACTTTAAAGTTATGGGTTCGGTAGGAGCAGCTGTTTTAGCTAAAGAAGCAATAGAAAAAGAGAAAAAGAAAACACTATTTAAAGGATTTGATATTCTTAAGCATAACATTACGACAAAAAGCTTTGAATGTAATGACTGCCCTAACCATTGTGAAGTCATTATGTTGTATTCTAACAATGGGATCATTGGGTGTTTCTCCGACCGCTGCGGCAAATATCAAGATGTACCCCTAGAAAATAAATTGTAAAATACTCTAATCAACTTCTAATATTCCTCTAAAAATGGTCTAATAACCATTAGATATACTAATACCATAAAATAATGAAATCTAAAAAACAGGAGGTTTTAGTATGTCAGTAACATTAGATAAAATTGATACCATTATGGAAAGAGCCAATGTAAGCTATCAAGAAGCAAAAGAAGCATTAGAAAAATGTGATGGCAATTTAGTAGAGGCATTAATTGATCTTGAAAAGGGAGAAAAGATAATAGTAAAAAAGAAAAAAGTGAAACAAGACTTCAGTCAAAAAGGGGCTTCAGCTTTTGATAAAATCGTTGACAAAATAAAAGAGATGCACCAACAAAAGTTTAAAATTATGAAAGCAAAAGAGATTATATTAAGCATCCCTCTTACCATTGCGGTATTGCTCATATTGATAACATTCCCATTTTCAGCGATTATCTTAGGTTTACTGCTGTTGATAGGGTATAGAATTTCAATAAAAACCAATGATTCTGAGATAGTGGTTAATGATATGGTTGCAAAATGTGATCATGATGAGTAGATTTCTCTAACACAATTCTAATATTCTTTTAAAGACGATCTAACAAGGATTAGATATACTTATACCATAATGGATAACTTAGTATTAAAAGAATAATAGATCTACAGATTAACAAGATAATTGTGAAGACGTTTCTAACGAGTCTTCAGTTAACATAGAGGACAGGTTTTATATAAAACCTGTCCAAATTTGAGTATAGGATAAATTTGATTCACCAAAAGACATCCTATATAATAAAAATTGATATATATTGTTATATTAAGTATAAAGAGCTTATTATAAACATTGGAGGCTTTGCTTATGTCTATTTCTTTAGACAAAATAGATATTATTATGGAGAGAGCAAATGTAAGCTATCAGGAAGCTCAGGAAGCCCTTGAAAGGAATCATGGTGATCTGGTAGATACACTTATAGATTTAGAAAAAAAAGATAAGTTAAAAAAGGAAATCACCTGCAGTGAAAAGAAACACTATGGCAATACAGTTGTGGAAAGAATGATAGAACAATTTAAAATCATGCATTCTTATCAATTTCTTATAAAAAAACAAAAACAAATGATTTTAAAATTACCATTAACCATAGCAGCACTTTTGATCGTTTTAGCCTTTCCTTTTTCACTGATTTTTTTAGGCTTGCTGCTTTTGACAAAATTTGAATTATCCATTAAAACCAAAGATAAAGAATATGTTATAAATGATTTGGTTAAAAGAAACGAAGACGAATAAACTTAAACTATTTTTGAGGGGTGTGAACATGAAGAAGAATGTTTTAATTGTTGAAGACGATTTAAAACTGGCAAGGTATATTGAATTGGAGTTAAAGCATGAAGGCTTTCAAACCTATTCAGTGGCAGATGGAAAAATGGGGTTAGATGAAAGCTTGACGGGGAAATATGACTTAATTATTTTAGATATCATGCTTCCAATCATGAACGGGATGGAAATATGCAGAAGAATCAGGCAGAGTTTAGATGTTCCTATTATCATGCTGACTGCCCGTGGAGATACGATGGACAAAATTGCGGGATTAGATTTTGGAGCAGATGATTATGTGACAAAGCCCTTTGAAATAGAAGAGTTTCTTGCAAGAGTTCGACGCTTTTTTAGAAAAAAAACCAGCAACTCAAATCAACTATCCAGTGAAAAACTACAAATCAATTTAGATAGTCACACCTGTCAATATGGGGAAGCAATCATCAACCTCTCTAAAACTGAATTTGATCTATGTGTATACCTCATGGAGAATAGAGAAAGAGTGTTGACAAGAGAGCAAATATTAGAAAATGTATGGGGATTTGACTATTATGGAGAAACCCGTGTAGTAGACGTTTATATTAGATATTTAAGAGAAAAAATAGATGATAAATTCAATAAGCATTTTTTCCAAACGGTTAGAGGTGTAGGCTATATATTCAAAGATAAGGGTGAGTAAAACTTGAATCCGAATGAAGAAAAATCCAAAACATATGAATCCATGGCAGACCGCTTTTTATCATTATTTCGCTTTAATATTACCTTCAAGATGACCCTTGAATTTACCATAGCGTTTATAGCCTTTATGATTTTAATGAACATGATCTTTTATATGGGAATAAAAGGATGGATGTATTCACAAACCTTCAATATGTTAAAAGAAGCAAGTAAGCACATTGAAGAAAATGTTGCAGCAGTTTATTCTCCAATATTGGATTTTGAAGAGATAGAATATTTTTTCTTTGATGAAGCGACCAAAGCGTTAACCCAGTCCAATTCAGCAGAAGTCATTTCTTATGACGCATATGAAAAAAGCAGAAACCCCATCAATTTTTTTCCAAGGAATAAACCCGAATACTATTACTATAAAAAAACAATCAGTTATGATAATCAACTGATGATATTAGTGATGCGTAAAAATGCTCTTTCGAGTCATAAAGAGATAGACTTTCTATGGAGCGTATTTATAGGCATATCCATCATTTTAACCCTTATGGTATGGGTTTCCTCATCTCGTATTTCTCATAAGCATCTAAAGCCGTTGAGAAATATGACACAAAGAGTAAAAGACATATCTGTGAATAATTTAGATACCAGAATCGATGTTAGAGGCACAAAAGACGAACTAAAAGATCTGGCATTTACATTCAATAACATGATGGATGAAATCGAAAATTCTTATGAGAAACAAAAACAATTCGTATCCGATGCATCCCACGAATTACGTACGCCTATTGCGGTTATTAAAGGATATGCAAGCATGGTCAATCGATGGGGAAAAGAGGATGTAAATGTATTAGACGAAAGCATTAAAGCCATTGAAGACGAGGCAAGAAATATGCAAAGCCTAGTTGAAAGCTTACTTTTTTTAGCACGTCGGGATAAAGGAACCCTCGAAATGGAAATGGAAAGATTTAATGCCAAAGATTTTGCTAATGAAATTATAAAAGAATCCGGCTTAATCGATTCAAAGCATAAAATTCTTGGATTTATTGAGTACGATGGCGATATCTATGCAAGTCCGGACAAGCTTAAACAGGCCATTAGGGTTTTTGTAGACAACAGTATGAAGTATACCCCTGAAAATGGCGAAATACATGTCAGCCTTAAAGCATCACAGAAAGATGTGTATTTTGTCATTAAAGATACAGGAGTAGGTATTTCACAAGAAGATTTGCCTCGAATTTTTGAAAGGTTCTATAGAGCAGATCAAGCAAGAACCAGAAATGAAAAATCAGGTACAGGTCTGGGCCTGGCAATAGCCAAAGTCATCATCGAACAGCATCAAGGAAAAATTAATATCGAAAGCCAACTGGGAAAAGGAACAACTATAACCATTATATTACCAAAGAATATCTAGTTAGCTATAATCAAAGTAAGGGTCGTTAAACAACGCTTTATTAATTACAATCAGACGATTTGATGAAAGCTTCACTCATTAAGGCGTAATGACAAAAGGTCAATATTTAATAATACGCTTGCTTATGATTTATGTTGAGAGACATT
>JAKSCF010000528.1 GCA_022360735.1 Clostridia bacterium | reverse complement strand
GTGGAACAGCGGCTTTTTGGACTGGTTTAGCTGGTTCAATTCATGAACAAAGGGGACGGTTCTTCTTGTTTGAACGTTCCAATTAAAGAAAGAGACGATTGATTCGTTTGAAAGTCTACACAAAAAAACCTTCCTTATTGAAAGAAGGTTTTTTTATTAAGATTATATTTTCCCTAGACAATTTATAATTAAAAAATGTCTCTATATATAGGCAGTTATTGTTATAGAAAAAGCTCTCTCTTTTTATCTAACCTTTAACTGCTTTCGCATCTTTTGAAATATGTATCTTACCAATTTTTCTTCAGCTTGATAATCCAAGCCCAGAAATTGTACACCAACGGTATACAGTTTCTTTCCCGCTTGCATTTTTTCAGTTACTCGAACAACTCTACCAGTATAGCCCCTATCAAAATACTCATCTAAAATAATACAAAGAATTCTTTTACCATATTCAACAGGCTCTTGCATTACCACCCCTATTCCTCCAGCACTTAGATCACAAGCATAACCTTTAATCCACCTTTTAGATTTATAGCTTTTCTTTAGCTCATTTGATTTCATATTATCAATCTTTGTTTTCTCATGCATAATAGCAAATTCAACATCTAACACTATTGGTATTCTTACATATTCCCTCTTCTGAACCACTTCATAATCACTGGGTTTATTAATTTTAATGAGTGGTGTAAGGTCATCTGTAACAATTGAATCTACCTCTGCCATAAATTCATAAAACTTATTTTCATCACCACAATATGTGATTTTTATTATGTCACCCGGTGTTAACATAAAATGACCCTTTGGCCCCATTGGATAACTGATAAATATACTTTCTTCACCTGCATCTTTTACCGTACTTGCACCCATTTTCAATTCATTTTCTGCGTATACTTCTATTTTTCTGTTTAATTTAAAGTCTATCATTTTACCTCCCTCTCTACCCAAAAACTTTAATTAATCGATTATAAACTTGAGACATCGTACATAACTTTATTTCTTGATTATTGGTTTCAATCATCTTATCATTTATTGCCATAAGGCATTTAGAAGCAATAGAATCAGGGTATTCCTGAATCAAAGGCTTTCTATCCATAACTGCGTTTTTCACTCTCATATCATCCAAGATATATCCTAAATACTCTAATTTTATGTTCAAAAACTTTTCTACCGTATTTTTTAGTCTTTCATAAGTAAATAACGCTGTTTCCTTATTAGATACTCGATTTACAATGACATTAACCTTTCTATCTAAATTCAATTCAGAAATCACCTTCAACAATCCATACGCATCTGTCATTGATGTTGGTTCAGGTGTCGTCACTATCAAAATTTCTTGAGAGAAAGCTATAAATGACATAATATTCATAGAAATGCCGGTCCCTGTATCAATTAGAATTGTATCGAAATCATCTAATTTTAAAAATTCTTCGGC
>JAKSCF010000738.1 GCA_022360735.1 Clostridia bacterium | reverse complement strand
GTTATTCTTTTTACTTTTGTATAGTTATGATGATTATAATATTCACCACAGAAAAATATAATTTTTTTCAGATCAGGATGATATCTTTCAAAATAATCCATATTGACGTAAAGAATGAGTAATAAGCTGGCTTTATTTTTACTATAGATACCATGTATATCTTTAGTATTTACAATATGAATATCTTTTTCAGACAAATGATAAGTATAATAGCTAAGCTGTAAATCAATATCTCCTTCAAGAACATAAATGATTTCTAAATCGTTATGAGTATGTAACGGATATTCTTTAACTGAAATAAATTCTATTTTTACAGGATTACCATCTGGATAATTGATTTTTTCCATTAACATGGTATGCTCTCCTTTTATTTAATTATCATTGTTAATGCCTAGTCCTCTTTTAAAAAACGCTAACATTTGCCTTGCTGTTTCTTTAATGGGTAGATTATTGCTGGCAACATAGTAGGGGTTTAGTATGGCTTGCATAGAACTTATTATAATTTTGCTAACCAAACGTGGATCTATGTCTTTGGCACATTCAGGGTTTTCCTCAATTACTGAGTGAATCACTTTTTCAATATTATTGATCCGAAACCGATCAAGCTTTTCCCAGTAGTGGGGATAATACTGTCTCATATCTTCCAATACTACAGGATTAATCATGGTTTGTCCTGCTCCGCAAACAATCTCTGACATGCCATCAAAAATATCTTCTGCAGAATTATTTTTTCTAATGGTTTCATCTATTTCATGATTCATCATATCAAAAAAATGATTGAAAAGCTCATCAATTAGTGCATCTTTTGTTTCAAAATAACGATACAGGGTTCTTTTACTGATACCCGCTTCTTTTGATAATTCATCCATGGTCACATGGTAAAGACCTTTTGTTGGTAATAAACGAAAATAGGCATTTATGACTCTGTTTTTCATGTTAATCAACTCCTTTTAAACCTATTGACTATGCTATTTTCTTTTTAAACTTTAATGAGCTTAAAGTTAGAAGTACTACTGAAAAAACTAATAAGGCAATAACCTGTCCAATTAGATATGAAAAACCGATTCCTTTTAATATAATGCCTCTAATAATATCCAGATAATAAGTCAAAGGTATTATATTGCTTAAATAATATATGATCTTAGGCATTGCTTCCCTTGGGAACATAAATCCTGACAGCAAAATACTCGGAAGCATCACAAAAAATGCCATCTGCATCGCTTGCATTTGTGTTTTGGCTATATTAGATATTAATATCCCCAGCCCTAGTGATGCGGTAATAAAAAACAAAGTTAATACATACAATTGCAAGATACTTCCCTTTATGGGAACATTAAAAACAATAACACCTATTAATAAGGCAACCGTTATCTGCATATAGCCCAATCCTATATAAGGAATAATTTTACCTATCATTAATTCTATTGATTTGATAGGCGTTACCATTAATTGTTCCAGGTTGCCTCTTTCTCTTTCCCTTACTATACCTATGGATGTAATCAACACCATAGTCATTGTAACGACAATCCCTAGGATTGCCGGTACCATATAATATGCAGTAATGCCATCCGGATTATACCATGGGCGTACTCTTACATCATAGGGTAGACTCGACGCGTTCGTCTTTTGGGAAATTACTTCTTGAGATTTAATTAAAGCGAGTGAATTAGCAACAGCTATAGCTTGGTTCGCAACCATATTATCGCTGGCATCTACTATCACTTGAATCTGTGCTGTTTCTCCTTTACTTACATTACGGCTGTAATCTGGAGGAAAGATGATACCGGCCTTTGCTTTACCACTGTCAATTTTTTTTGTTACTTCGTCATAGCTGCTTGCAGCATATTTTATATCAAAGTAGCCCGAGGCGGAAAAGCTTTCAAGCATTTCTCTGCTTTCATATGACATAGATTGGTCAAATACTACTGTATTAATATGTTTGACTTCTGTTTGAATGGCATACCCAAACAGCAATAATTGTACCATTGGCAACATAAAAATTAAAGCAAGTGTCATCTTATCTCTACGCATATGAAGAAATTCTTTATATAAAACGGCTTTAACCCTATTTAAGTTCATTGCGCCCTCCTTCTCTCTGACCCTTTACTAAACTTAAAAATACGTCCTCTAGTGAAGGTATAATAGGTTTCACTTTTACACCACACCATTTCTCAAAGATGAATGCATTTGTTTTCTCTTTTAACAACACATGTAAAACAGACCCATGAATGCTGCAATCTTTAACATAAGGCAGTGTCTCAATTTCTTGAATCTTGTTCATAAAATCAGGTATTTTTATTTGTACCAAATAGCCTTCCAAAACATTTCGTTTTAAGTTTTCCGGCGTATCCATAGCTAATAATAATCCGTTTGAAATAAAAGCAATACGATGACATCGCTCAGCTTCATCCATAAAATGAGTAGATATCATGATAGTCGTTCCTGAGTGAGCAATATCCTGAATGATATCAAAAAACTCCCTTCTGCTTGTAGGACTTACCCCGCTGGTAGGCTCATCTAAAAAAAGAAGGGCAGGTTTAGAAATAATCGCACAACTTAAAGCAACTCTTTGCTTCCATCCACTGCTTAAATTCTCTACCAATTCATTTTCAACATCATGTAATTGGACCGTCTCAATTAATTCTGTTATCCGTTCTCTCTTTTCTTTTTTAGACAAGTTATATATACCGGCATAAAAATTCATATTCTCTTTTACCGTTAAATCTTCATAAAGACTGAATTTCTGAGACATATAACCAATTCGGCTCTTTATCGCATCGGTCTCACTCAGCAAGTCATAATTCAATATAGTTCCTGTGCCTGAAGTCGGTTCTAATATACCGCAAAGCATTTTAATGGTTGTAGATTTTCCTGCACCATTTGGCCCTAAAAAGCCGTATAGTTCTCCTTTATTAATGGATATATTCAATTGATCAACTGCCGTAAAATCACCGAATTTTCTTGTTAGATTCTTTGTTACGACTACGCTTTTCATACCATCACCTCTTTTCGGCCATGAAAACAAAAACATCCTCCATGGAAGGTGGTATTTCTTTAATGCTAAAAGGTGTCAACATCATTTCTTCTAGTGCTGCTTTAAGGAAATTTTCTTCTGTAACGGTTATGTGTATCTTATTTCCATAAAAATACGCATCTATCACACCGGATATTTTCTTGATTTCTTTTACTGCTTTTAACTCCGAAGATAATTCAAATATTTTATAAGCAAATTTTTTCTTTAAATTGACAGGTGTATCCACTCCAACTATTTTACCTTGATTGATAAAAGCTATTTTCTTACATAAGTCCGCTTCATCCATATAAGGTGTTGAGACCAAAATCGTAACACCTTCCTGATTTAATCTGTAAAGAATACGCCAAAATTCTTTTCGTGACTCCGGATCTACACCATAAGTCGGCTCATCCAAAACTAATATTTGAGGTCGTGTCACCAATGCACATGTTAATGCTAATTTTTGTTTCATACCGCCTGATAAATGGTCTGCAAACCTATCCTTAAATGGCATCAAGTTAGTTATCTGTAATATTTCTTCCACTCTTTTTTTGTAAGTATGGTTATCCAAACCGTATAACGACGCAATAAAATGAATGTTTTCCATTACGGTAAGATCACCATAAAGGCTAAACTTTTGGGGCATATAACCTAGATAGCTTTTAATTTCATCGTGCTTATCCAAATTTTTTCCCAATATATGAACACTACCTCTGCTAGGTGTCATCAATCCACAGATCATTCGCATTAAAGTCGTTTTCCCCGCACCGTCAGGCCCCACAAGGCCGAATATATCTTTATCTTCTACATGAAGGGAGACATCATCTACTGCCTGAATCTTACCGAAGGTTTTGTATAATCTATCAGCTTTGATCATTTTCACGCCTCCGATCAAAAACAACATCAGCCGGCATGCCTGGCTTTAATATGCCCAATGCCTTTTCGTCAAGTATGATTTTGATTTTCACTTTAAACACGACATTGGTTCTTTCCTCTTTAGTTAAAATTGTTTTAGGCGTAAATTCTCCTTCTGTAGCAATTTCTTCAATCATTCCGTTAAACTCTTTTTCCATTCCGCTAACATTGAAGATAACAGAATCACCAAGTTTTATAAAAGGCAAATCATCTATCGGTATATAGACATTAATCCAAAGATCATTTAAATCTGCAATGGTAGCTACAGCGGCCCCCATTTGAACATACTCTCCATTTTCATAATTTTTATTAAGGACTACTCCATCTATACTTGACTTTAAAATCGTATCCTCTAACATAGCTTCCGTAGCTTTTAAAACTGCCTTCAATCTTTCAACCTCTATCTTAGAAGCTTCAATCTGCTCAGGCCTGCTGCCGGCATATAACAACTCTAAAGCTGCTTCTGCATCTTGTAATTTAAAGTTCCATACATCAAAATTATTCTGGAATTTTTCTAAATCACTACGGGTAATAGCACTTGACTCATATAATCCTTTAGCCCTTTCTAAATCTACAGAAGCCTGTTCTAAATTAATTTTAGCAATGTTGACATTTGCTTCTGCTTTTTCTAACTCTTCTTTTCTTGCACCTGATTGTAAGTCTTTTAAATACGCTTCTGCTTTTTCTACACTTGAAAGATCTCTTTCTTTCTGAGCCATTAAATCATTTCTTATTAACGCCACTACCGTATTTTCTTTTTTGACTTCATCTCCTGTCGTAAAATAGTATTCTTTTATAGTGCCGGGCAATCGTGCAGTCAAATCAACAGTTGTGGCTTCAATCGTACCTGTTGCTTCGATAATTTCATCATTGGGCTGCATATATTTTTCTTTAATAAAATAACCTGAGCTTATTAAAATAACTATGATTCCTATAATAATCCCTTTTTTGCTCATTTCGACTCCTTTCACCATAGCAAGTATACTATTTTCACTTTTTAAGTTTACTTAGTTTTTAACATATCATGCGCACAAGGCTTTGTCAATGTGAATATAAAAACAAAAAAATCAGATTAATATAAATCTGATTGTGGTCCTCCTCTCTTAGGTGTACGCAGTATAAGATATTTATACTACGTACAGCCTAATAGAGTTGAGTCTTTTATCTATTATTGAGAAGAATTGCTTTTTTTTCTGCAGTTTGTAATTCAAAAATTAATTATTTTTGTCTTTTCTGAGTTGATTTAATGCATATTCATTGGTAAGCAAATCAATATACGCTTCACGATTTCTGCTGATGGAAACCGTTCCATCTTCTTGAATTAATACAATAGCAGCTTTGGGTCTGCCGTTATAATTTGACATAGTCGGTGTTCCGTATGCTCCCACATTCAACATGGCAATGATGTCGCCAACCTCTGTAGATTCAGGAAGCTTTCGATAGTCCGGAAGGTTAACATGTTCATCAATATCAAAGTACACATCACCTGAATCACAGCAAGGTCCTCCTACTTTATAATGCTTGATATGTGGTTCATCAATTTTATTTGCAGATAACATATGATAGTACCAAGAATACGTCTTGACTTCTAATAATGTATTAAACCCTGCATCCAGCATCATCCAATTCTCATTTATGGCTTCTCGTTTTTTCCGGTTTTCAACTGTAGAAAGCAATACAGCTGCATCACATACCACTTTCCGACCTGCCTCAACGATCAACTCACAGTGATTGAAAAAGTCCTTAAATTCAGGTGCCCATATTTCTACCTTTGCCGGCTTCATTTCATCCGTTACTGCTTCAGCAATTTGTTGAATGGATAAATCCCCTCTTAACATAGCATATATATTTTCCGGCATATACTGACTTGCTGTAATATCGATTAAGTGCGGTACCGGAAGACCGCCGCCTATATTTAGCATCTCAGGTTTATAACCGGTCTTTTGATATACTTCTATTGTCATTTTTAACATTACCTTAAATGCATCTAAAAAAGATTTAAGATCATATGTCTGTGTTCCAATATGAAAATGAATACCTCTAATATTGAATACATTTTGATGGGATAGACATTCTTGATACACTTCAATGATTTTATCTTGTGTAATACCAAACTTAGATTCATGGGTTCCGGTTTCATTTCCTTTTACCACACCGGTAGATACTTCCGGAACAAATCGAATCATTACATTGGCTTTCTTCTTTAGGTACTTTGCAACTTCTATTATTCTTTTTAACTCAAACTCTGAATCTACATTAATGGATTTGATATTATTCTCTATAGCCAATTTTATTTCATCAACGGTTTTAGCAACACCATTAAAAATAATTTGATTGCCCTGAAATCCTGCATGTAATGCTTTAAACAACTCTCCTCCTGAGTTAACCTCAATGTCGCTGCCGGCCTCATTAATGATTTGCAAATTAGCCAGTGTCGCATCACATTTAGCTGCATAGTGCAAAGATGTCTTAGGATGAAAAGCACGAAAAGAAGATAGAATTTCATTTACATTTTCTTTTAGCCGTTTCTCTGAATAAACATATAAAGGTGTTCCATATTGTTGTGCTAAATCTATTAAATCGATTCCTTCCATATAAAGGTGTCCATCTCTTACGCTTAAAAATTGTAATTGATCAAATATAGTCTTCATACACCCACCTCCGATATTTATATACTTCATTTTATCCAAGCAGGGTTGTACAATGCATTAAAAATAACTAAAAGTTAAGGCCCTGACTTTGAAAATTTTCAAAAGTCAAGACCTTTTAACTTAATCACTTTTAAAGCAATGGAAATCTGCTCATAAAAAGAGCTGTCTGCTGATTCCATATCCAATATTTTTTTTATTTTAGATATCCGATACCGAATCGTATTGTTATGTTGATGAATCTCATCAGCAGTTTTTGCAATATCTGCCTCATTTTTTATAAATATCCCAATGGTTTCTAAAAGCTCCGTACCATGCTTTTTATCATATTGAATAATAGGGGTTAAAATATCTTTGGCAAATTTTCTAAACCTTTCATCTTCTGCGTATGGAATAATCAACTTGTATGTTCCAATATCTTCATAACACATTTCTTTTATATGCTCTATCTCAGCTACTTTTGATGCCCACAAAGCTTGCTGAACGGCTTCTTTTAAATTTTTTCTATTCTGATAAAACCGGCTTTTTCCAATATAAAAACATTCAGGGTGGATCAATATATTGGACAAATCCACATTAAATAGTTTTGGATTGAATTGTTCAGTAGAATAGATGATCAAAACCCCATTATAATATTTAATAACACCTTTTATGGCATCTAGTTTAAGATTTCTGGAGGACTCCAATATGGTTAGAAGCCGGCTTTTGGATTGTTTTTCTCGTTCAGTAATACATAAGACTTGATACGGTAAATTATTAAAACCGGCAATTTCATAAAAAAGTTCAATGTTCTGATTATCTGTGCTTGGATTTCTAAGTAAAGAGTCAATTTTATACTCCAGCTGCTTTCCTTTTTCCAAATCTCTTAATAAGTCTCTCACATCGGTTATGACATCTTCAAAAAAAACACTGCTGTCAAACATAAAGATTGGGAAACGATTATCATCCGCAAATGTTAGAACTTCCTCGGGAAGCTCTTTGTAATAGACATTTTTGATTGCTAATCCAGTAACACCATTAGCGATTAAATATTTGATTGATTTAAGAATAAGGGATGCATTGTCCCTTGCACCAAATAAACTGGATAGAGTAAATTCATTTTTAAAAAATTGGTTTTCAACCTGATCAACAATTTCATAGTCCAAAATACTAATCTTCTCAATTTTATTATTAAGACCGCTTTCTCCGGCTAACAAATTAAATTTTTTAAATTTTTTTAACTGCATTGCCTCTTGTACAGTAATATACATATCGCTTCACCCATATTTATTATAACAAATTTTTATACATAAAAACTATCTTTTACGCATTGCCTCCTACAACCGTAATCAAGCAGTCCCAAAAATTGAGTATTCTCAGTATTTGTCAGCCTTAATTTACTAATGGCAAAAAAAAAACACATTCTGTTATATAACTTTATGTGTTTCTTTTTAATATTCAAAGCTTGCTTTTTTCTTGCCATTTTACCAATCTAACAAAATTAGATCTTATAATATTTCGTCAAAATCAATTTCATAATCCAACTCACCTAACCTAATATTAGGCTTATGTTCTCCATGAAAATCACTGCCATAAGTTATCCTCAGACCATTTTTTTTAGCAACCGTCAAAAAATAGTCTGTAGCTTCTTTAGTATGATAACTGCTGTATGCTTCAATGCCTTCAAGTCCTTCTCTTATTAAATGGTTAATCATACTAAGATCATCTTTAAGATTATTTCCAGGATGGGCAATAATGGGTATTCCCCCGGTTTCTTTTACTAATTCTATCCCTTCATTAAATGTCATGTACTCAATTGGAACATACGCCATTTTCCCTTGTGCAAAGTAGTCCCAATAAAAGTTGACATAGGGCATATCACTCCTATCCCCGCCGCAGAAATATGGTTTTAATAAAATATTATCTCTGTTTGAAGGATCATCCATCAACACTTGAGCAATTAACTCTCCTGTAATGATACTGCCGTTTGCAATTTCAAATATCTTATTCTCATCTATATTTAAATCAGTGCCTGCCCTTAATTTATTAATTTTTGTTGTTGCAAAAGACATCTCTTGATCAAATATATTTTTTTCCAGGTCTTCGAATTTATGATTTTTATAATCGATATAATATCCAAGCAAATGCAAATTCAATCCATTATAATGACAATCCATCTCAATACCCGGTATCACTTCTACACCTATTTCTTTTCCTTTTAAGATTGCCGGTTCAACACCTTTTACAGAATTATGATCTGTAATGGCTATTTTGTTGATGCCAGCCTCTTTTGCCATTTCTACAATGGATTCCGGCGAATATTCAC
>JAKSCF010000655.1 GCA_022360735.1 Clostridia bacterium | reverse complement strand
TAGGGCTAGTTGTAATGCTAGTTATGTCTTTGTTTGTAGGTTGTGGTGGAGAAGAAGCACCTGCTCCGGATGAGGGTGGAGCAGATGAAGGCTATACAATTGGATACAGTTGTAATAACTTCAATGACACATTTCAAACGTACATTGTAGATGCTGCAGAAGCATATGCAGAAGCAAATGAGGAGATAGCATTAGAGGTGCAAGATGCACAAGAAGATGTTGTAAAGCAACAAGATCAAGTTAGTACAATGATTGAAAACGGTGTAGACGCTTTAGTAGTAGTGCCGGTTGATACAAGTGCTATGGAGCCTATTACCGCTGCTGCAAAAGAAGCAGGTATTCCATTATGCTATGTAAACAGAAATCCTTTTGGTGAAGGAGAATTACCGGAAGGTGTATACTATGTCGGTTCACAAGAAATCGTTGCAGGTCGACTTCAAGGTGAATATCTAGTGGACCAAATGGGAGAAGAAGGCGGCGTTGCTATCCTTATGGGTATTCTAAGTAACGAAGGTGCTCTTAAGAGAACAGAAGGAAACGAAGAAATATTATCACAATATGAAGGTATCGAAATATTAGCTAAAGAAACCGGTAACTGGCAAAGAGATCAAGGGATGTCATTAACAGAAAACTGGTTAACGGCATATGGCGATGAGCTAAATGCAATCCTTGCTAATAACGATGAAATGGCTTTAGGGGCTGCACAGGCATTACAAGCTGCCGGCAGAACGGATATTATTGTAATGGGTGTTGATGCAATTCCAGATGCTAAGGTTGCTGTAGGAGAAGGCACAATAGCCGGTACAGTTCTCCAAGACGCTGTAGGTCAGGGCGAAGGTGCTTTGACAGTGGTTCATAAAGTGCTAATGGGTGAAGATGTAGATCCCGTTACTTGGATTGATTTTGTATTGATTAATCCAGATAACCTAGCAGACTTTCAATAATCGTTAATAAGAAATTGATATGGGAGAAGGAAATATTCCTTTTCCCATATTTAAATCGTAGCGAATTTAGAATGTAGATTGGGGAGTACACAATGGCTGAAAATAAATATGTGTTGCAAATGAAAAACATTGTAAAAACATTTCCAGGGGTAAAAGCATTAAAAGGGGTTAAACTTGATGTCGGTTATGGTGAAATACATGCTCTCATGGGAGAAAACGGAGCAGGAAAATCTACCTTGATGAAATGTCTTATTGGTATTCATCCACCCACATCCGGTGATATTTATTTTGAAGATCATAAAATTAATGGATTGACCACATCTCAAATGTTAAATACAGGGGTCTCAATGATTCATCAAGAATTGAGCCCGGTCTTATATAGAACTATTATGGAGAATATCTGGCTAGGCCGTGAGCCAATCAATAATTTTGGGATTGTAAATCATAAAAAAATGTATGAAATGACCAAAGAAGTTCTGAAAATAATAGAATTGAATGAAGATCCAAAAACTTTAATGGCACACCTTACAGTTGCAAAAATGCAGATGATTGAAATCGCTAAGGCTATCTCATACAATGCAAAACTCATTATCATGGATGAACCTACTTCAGCTCTAACAGATCGAGAAGTCAAACAGCTGTTTAAAATAATGCGTAAATTGAAAAATGATGGTAAAAGTATTATTTACATTTCACATAAATTAGATGAAATCTATGAAGTGACGGATAAAGTGACGGTTTTCAGAGATGGCCAATATATAGGAACCGAAGACACAGATAAGCTCTCTACAGAGAAAATGATCAACATGATGGTAGGACGTAATGTAGATGAAATGTTTCCTAAGATTGATTGTGAAATAGGCGATGTAAAACTTCAAGTTAATAACCTGTCCCATAAAAAACATTTTAAAGATATTTCTTTTAATGTAAGAAAAGGAGAGATACTTGGAATTGCCGGACTAGTAGGTTCAGGGAGAACAGAAGTCATTGAAACCATTTTTGGAATTCGAGAAAAAATATCCGGAGAAGTATTGATTGACGGTGAGAAAGTAGAAATTGATAATCCCAGAGATGCCATCAATTACAGGATGGGCTTACTGACAGAAGACAGAAGAATGACGGGAATTTTTCCAATGCTTACCGTGGGGCTGAATATGTTAATCACAAACATAGGTCAATACCTTAATAAGTTCAAGCTGATTAATCATGGCGCAGCAAAGATTGCTTGCAATGAATATGTAAAATCCATACAAATTAAGACGCCAAATTTAGACCAGAAAGTAGAAAACCTCAGTGGAGGGAATCAACAAAAAGTATTGGTCGCCAGATGGTTAATGACAAATCCGGAAATATTATTTTTAGATGAGCCCACTCGAGGCATTGATGTAGGTGCAAAGGCTGAAATACACAGAATTATTACAAACTTAGCCGCTACAGGAAAAAGCATTATTATGGTTTCATCAGAACTTCCTGAAATCATGGGCATGAGTGATAGAATCGCAGTCATGCATGAAGGTAAAATAACAGGAATATTAGATAACAATAAAGATTTAACTCAAGAAGAATTAATGGCCTATGCAACGGGCACTAAGAATATGTCACTGGATTAAGGAGGGAGAACATGAGTAAAATAGATACAAAAACATCGAAGAAGGATGATTATGCTTCCTTTATAGAAATACTAAAAAAGTATGGAATCGTCTTTGTTTTAATTCTAATGATTATTGGAATTAGTATTGTAGAACCGAAATTCTTAAGACCAAGCAATATTTTTAATGTATTAACTCAAAGTTCTATATACGGTATCATGGCGCTGGGGATGACACTGGTTATTATATCAAAAGGTATCGATTTATCAGTAGGATCTATTTTGGCGTTATCAGGTGTTATGGCAGCAAGTTTTGGGCAGCAAGCCACAGCCACAGGCAAATATTTTCCCGGTTTAGGGGAAATGTCGATTATTGTACCGATATTGGTTGCTTTAATAGTAGGTGCCTTTTGTGGGTCTATCAGTGGTTTTTTAATAGCGAAAACAAATATTCCACCTTTTATAGCAACATTAGGTATGATGACAGTTGCCAGAGGATTTGCTTTGCTTTATACAGGAGGAAAACCCATCAGTACATTAATACCCTCATTGAAAAAAATAGGTGGAAACTTAGAAGGCATTCTCCCAATTCCAATTATCGGAAAAATACCGGTACCGGTTCTTATTTATTTAATTGTAATTGCTATTACGTGGGTGCTTTTAAATGATACCCGTTTTGGAAAAAATGTATATGCTATTGGCGGTAATATTAAAGCAGCAGAAATATCCGGTGTTCATGTTAAAAGAAACTTGGTATTTATCTATGCATTCTCAGGATTACTTGCAGGTTTAGCGGCTATCGTATTTGCCGGTCGTGTAGGCAGCGTTCACCCTGGAGCAGCAACCGGTTATGAATTAACCACTATTGCAGCTACGACCATTGGTGGAACCAGTCACTCAGGAGGGATAGGAACCATTTGGGGTGCTTTTGTAGGAGCAATGGTACTGGCTGTAATGAGAAATGGTATGACCCTGTTGCATGTGCATGCATATTGGCAGCAAATTGCAGAAGGTTTAATCATAGTGGTTGCCGTTATAATAGATATGAGAAAAAATGCTAAAAAAGCTTAGAATGTTAGTATGAAAAAAATTCAAAAACGCTTAGACTAGAGGTGATAACATGGAAAAAGTTAAAGTTGGTATAGTAGGGTTAGGTCGATTGGGTATTGAGCATGCAAAAAATCTTGCTTTTAATATCCCAAATGCAGAATTAATTGCAGTCTGCAGTGTTGTAGAAAAAGAAGTAAATGAACTCGTAAAGGATTGGAATATTCCATATGGCTATACCGATTACAATGAGATGATACAAAACAAAGAGCTGGATGCTGTAGCGGTATTATCGCCGTCACCCTATCATGTTGAACATATTACAGCAGCATTAGAACAAGGATTGCATGTATTTGTTGATAAACCTTTGGGTGTTACCATCGAAGAATGCAAAACAGCTGAGTCGGCAGTAGAGGCGCATTCAGATAAAGTTTTTATGATCGGCTTCATGAGAAGATATGATCCCTCTTATGCACATGCCAAAAACTTAATAAAACAAGGCAAAATAGGAACACCGTTTCTTATTCGTTGTTCCAGCATTGATCCTGAGCATACCATAAAAGATGCTATTCGTTTTGGCGCAACCAGTGGAGGATTATTTATCGATATGACAGTCCATGACATTGATTTGGCCAGATGGTTTTTAGAACAAGAAGTCGATCAAATATATGCAATAGGCGGCAGTTACGCCCACAAAGAATTTGAAGCATATGGAGATGGGGACAATGTATGTGCTCTAATGAAGTTTAAAAACAACTCTATGGCAATGTTCCATTCCGGAAGAAATGCAGCACATGGTTACCACGTAGAAACAGAAATCGTAGGAACTAAAGGGACTCTAAGAATTGCCGCGGAGCCTAAAAAAAATCTTTGCACTATTTTTGATGATACCGGTGTTGTCAATGAGTGTTCACAAAACTTTCAAGAGCGGTTTGCTGAAGCATATCGACTTGAGATGCAAGAGTTCATTGATTGTATTGTTGAAGGTAGAAAACCTGAGATATCCGTATACGACGGTACTAAGAATACAGAAGTTGCCTTTGCAGCTACCAAAGCATTTAGAGAAAATAAACTCATTCAACTCGATTAATGTTGTTCAAAGATCCAGAGGAATATATCTTCCCTTAAGTCTTTATTCCTCTGGATATATACGAATCTATACGATTAGCAAGATGCTTTATAGAAAAAGGCACAAAAATTGTTATCATTAAACATGGAAAGCAAGGTTCTTATGCACATACAAAAGAAGAGGTTATTGATGGGGAAGTATTTCCTGTAGAACCCCTAAAAACTTTTGGTGCAGGTGACTCTTATGCAGGTGGTTTTAT
>JAKSCF010000221.1 GCA_022360735.1 Clostridia bacterium | reverse complement strand
TTGATTCCAAAGTGAGGTAAAGATTCCAGCCGAAGGCCTTGGTTTAAAAACCACTGCCTAATATCCCTGAGGTCATTTAAAACCGTACCCCTGCTTACGGAAATATGGGTGGCCATATCTTCTATAGTGATATAGTCTTTGGCCTTAAAAAGTTCCGCTAAGATATTTCTCTTTCGTTCCTGTGGAGTTAAAATGTAATCATAGCTGTTAAGCCCTTCAAGAAGTGAATGAATTTTTTGTCTCTGGCATGTCGATGGTGTGTATTTGATTCCTGAATGTGGTTTCCTGGTGAGCTGCGGTAATTGATTCTTTTTCAAAAAATCATCAATCTTATCCAAATCATACCGGATAGTTCTGGAAGAAAGTTTTAGAGCACCAGCTAAATCCGACACTTTGACAGTTTTACCTCTTGACATAAGCATGTTAATAAGCTGTGCACACCGCTCATTCATTTAAATACGCTCCTCCTCTTTAACTAAAGTATATGTCACGCTCCTCTATTCTGAAAAGCTCAATATTAATCCAATTAATTGTGGCAAATTTGTAGGTATTTTATTGATTTAAATACATTACGCCACCATACTTCTCACTTTCAAGTTTTATTATAAACCATACCAATACTGAATACTTTTTCAGTCTACTTCAATCTTGTTGTTTAAAATCCTCACTTGCTTCCTTTTATTTTTGGGACAAAAACATTAAGGGACGGTTCTTTTTGGTTCGAATTTGAACCAAGAAAAACCGTCCCTGCCTACTCACTACTAAGATGAGTAGCATAAATAATGCTGTTTTTATGTTATATTAAAGACCTAGAAAAAATGATGAAAAGACTATGGAGAAATGACTAATATTGTTATATATTTCATTATACATAACTCATACTATTGATTTGAGTTAAAAGCGTATTCGTTTTTTTTACTTTCTGATTTTACAACTATAGCTGTACCTACCATATCACCCATACAGTTAATTGTCGTACTGGCCATGTCAATCAATCTGTATATTCCTGCCACTATAGCGCCTACTTCTAATGGCAAGCCAAAAGCATTAACAAATATCATACCAATTACAATGCCGCCACCTGGGATTCCTCCGGAGCCTTCTGAAAGTATTAAGCCGATTAAAACCGCACTGATTTGTTGTTCGATAGACAAAGAGATACCACAAGCCTGTGAAGTAAATATCAAAACTGCAGCCAAAAATACAGATGTTCCGTCTTTATTTAATTGTGCACCCAAAGGCAGCGTGAAAGAGTATATCTTCTTGGGGAATTTAAATCTTTTCTCCGCAATATCCATCGAAGCTGTTAGACTTGCTAAACTGCTGCAAGTCGCTGTCGTAACCGCATAAAGTGGGGCTGACTTCTTTAAAAAGGTTATAGGTGACATTTTCGCGATAGTCGCTAAAAGTATCAAATATACTAAAATCATAAATAAATCCGCTAACCATACAGCACCAATAAATTTTGCTAATGGACCAAATATTGAAGAGCCATACTTACCTACAGTATTTGCAGCAAGAGCGCCAATACCTAATGGACCAAATTTTAGTACGACTGCAACCATTTTTCTAAACAAATCGGCTAGAAGCGTAAATCCCTTCTCTAATGCATCTTTTTTGTCTTTTGGCAAAAAAAGCGTACATACACCCAATATTACAGCAAATACCACTATTTGTGCTACATTTCCTTTTGCAAATGAGGCTACAATATTTTTTGTAAAGAGATCGATGATGATTTCAGACACACTGGGGACAGCTGCAATATCAGTGGGAACGTCCCCTTCCAATACCATTCCCAGTCCCGGTTTTATTATATTCATCATAACGAGTCCTACCGTAACGGCAAAAGCAGTAGTCGTTAAATAATATACCATTATCTTTGTACTTATTCTTCCAACTGTACGAACATCCGATAAGCCTGTAATGGCAGATAGAAGGTTAAAAAATACTAGCGGTATGGCTGCCATCATTAAGAGTCGAATAAATATATCACCTATAGGTTTTACAATTGTAGCTTTTTCTCCAAATATAATGCCCAATATTGCTCCAATTAACATATACAAAAGAATTTTAGAAGCGTCAGACATGTTCTTATATTTATCAACAATACTCATTTTAACCTCTCCTTTTTTTCTAATAAACTTTTTATAAGGAAATCACTTGGCTATATATTTTTCAACCAAATCCATAACATGATCTATTTTTTTCTTATCCATCGGAGGCAAAATTCCAATCCGCCATGCAGTATCGGCAAACTCATTTTTCCCTAACGACAAGGTTATATTGTGGTTTTTTTCAAAATCCTTTTTCATTTGCTTCATTGAAGTTTTTCCACAAAGGTCTATGACTAAAACAGAATTACTACGAGTAGTGTCATCTGAAAAAACTTTGAATCCTATTTTTTCAATTCTGCTAACAACATGCGCTCTTAATTCATTACTTTCAGCTCTTATATTATCAAGACCCTTTTCCAGAATTTTTTCAACTGAATAAGAAGCCGCTCTTATGACACTCGTATTAGGTGAAAAAGGTGTATAGCCATGTTCTTCATATGATTTAATATAGGTTTTTAGATTGAAAAAATATTTTGGGCATTTACTATTATCCATTGCCATTTCCGCTTTTTTGCTTAATGCTATAAAAGCAAGTCCCGTTGGTAAAGAAAATCCTTTTTGGCTGCAGCTTATAGCACAATCAACACCCCATAAATCAAATTCAAATTCATTTACTAATAATCCTGTGCATGCATCTACTATTAGCAATATGTTTGTGTCTTTCGTCAATTTTGCAAGGGGTTCTATTGAATTTAGCACGCCGGTAGAAGTTTCATTATGGGTTACTAAAACACCTTTTAAATCAGCATTTTTTAGTATGAACGCCTCTACTTCCTTAAGGTTATATGTGGTACCCCACTTATAATCTAGTGAGAAAGTGTTTAATGAATAGGCATTACATATTTCAATATATCGATCCCCGAAATTGCCTATATTGATTACTAAAACCTTATCACCCGGTGAAAATAAATTGACTACTGAAGCTTCCATTCCTCCGGTACCGGATGTACTTAACGTTACAACTGTGTTTTCTGTTTTAAAGACTTTTTGAATATTGTCATTTAGCTTTCTATACTCTTTGACAAATGTATCGGTTCTATGATGTATTACATCTTTTGAGTATACTTCTAATATGTCCTTAGGAATATTTCCAGGACCTGGAACAACCAATATATTTTCCATTTTATCTACCTTCCTGAAATTTTTATTAAATGCATTAAAATAAATAACGTAGAATGATATTGAAACTATTATTACTTCATATAGTGCTATCAGCACTTATAGTTAAAAAATATCATAAAACACACCTCCTTACTTAAAATTAACTAGAGCAAATCATATGCCAAAAAATATTATTAATTTTTTAATAAATTCAGCACTTTTTTTCTTTAATTTAAGTCAAATCATACAATATTGACTTTTATTAGGTTTTTATTAGAATAATATTAGGATATAATTAGGTTAATCCTAATTTACGAGGAGGATATAATGAAAAAAACAATATGTATAGTTAGCCAAACTAT
Source organism: Clostridia bacterium (assembly GCA_022360735.1). The sequence continues at coordinate 6,780 of JAKSCF010000221.1, read as the reverse complement.
CGTTACATGTGCATCCATCATAAAAGAGTTTAATAATATTTTTGGTGAATATCTTGAAATTATAGGCTGGTCAATGGAAAGCGGCCTGGAACCCAAAAATCATGAAAGAACTGAAATATATCTGGTGACTTCAAATGCTGTACTCAATAAAATAAGACATAAGTTAAAAAAAGAATATATTATTATATCCAGAACTCTAAACTTTGAAAAAATACATAAATTACTTGAGTTAGAAGAAGGCACTAATGCCATTTTAGTACAAAATAATTATGAGATGTCAATAGAATCTATAAATATTATCAAAAATGTAGGCATAGAACATATCAATCTATTGCCATATTACCCTTCTCAATCTGAGGATGTCCCAAGTAATATTAAAACAGCTATCACTACCGGCATGTCTTCTTTGGTCCCTCCACAAATCAAAACAAGTATTGATTTAGGAACCAATACCATTGCATTCTCGGTATATTCGAATATTGTACACCGACTAAATCTACCAGAAAAAACACTGGATGCTGTTTCCAGAGAATATATCAGTCATATTCTGCAAAGAACAGTGAAATCTATCAACACGCTAAAAGAAAACCAGCAGCTCAAAGCTAGAATAGAAGTCATATTAAATTCCGTTAATGAAGGCATCATAGCCATTGATTCTCAAAAAAAGATAATCAGCATTAATAGTACAGCAGAAAAAATATTAAATTTAAACGATGAAATGGTACTTCAAAAAAATGTGGATGAAGTATTTCCCGAATTCAAGCTGGGTGAAACTCTAAATATAAGAGAAAATTCTAAAAATGAAATTATTAAGTATAAAATCAAGCATTATGTTATCAACAAAAATTTAATTGTACAGCATGGAACAATTAACGGTGTTGTGGCATCATTGCATCCTGTTGCTGATGTGAAAAAAGCAGAAACAAAAATAAGACAAACTCTAAAAGATAAAGGACAAGTTGCTAAATACACCTTTCAAGATATATTAGGTAATTGTCAAGAAATTCATAATACCATAAAACTTGCTAAAAAGTTTTCCAATACAAATCTGAATATACTTCTTGTTGGTGAAAGTGGTACCGGTAAGGAATTATTTGCTCAATCTATTCATAATGAATCAACAAGGTATAACAAACCATTTGTACCCTGTAATTTTGCAGCACTAACACCCAGTATTATGGAGAGTGAACTTTTTGGATATGAAGAAGGTGCCTTTACCGGCGCTAAGAAAGGCGGGAAAATAGGATTATTTGAAGAGGCTCATACCGGAACACTCTTTATTGATGAAATTGGTGATATTTCTTTAGATTTGCAGAAAAAAATTTTAAGAGTTTTAGAAGAACGTGAAGTGCGAAAGTTAGGCAGCAGCTCATTTATTCCCATTGATGTAAGAATAATTGCAGCAACAAATAAAAATCTAAATCACATGGTAAAAGAAGGCACATTCAGAGAAGACTTATTCTTTCGTCTGTGTACACTGCCTATAAACATTCCATCTCTAAAAAAACGAAGTACTGATATTCCATTTCTAATAAATTATTTCGCAAAACTTAATTATAATAGAACCCTTACTATACCTGGTGATATAAAAGAATATTTTGATTCATATAATTGGCCCGGTAATATTAGAGAATTGCAAAACATAGTCGATTATATGTGCAATACACTTGGAATGTCTGACAATTTAACATTTAAGAATCTGCCTTACTATATGCAGCCCTATCAATTAAATATCAGTGTTATAGAAAAAAATAACAGCGATTTATATAAAACCGTTTTAGCAGAAATATATAGTTTAGTTTCAAAAGGCAAAAAAGTTGGTAGAAATTCTATAAAAAATGCCCTTATGGATAAGGGGTTAAATATATCTGAGGCTAAAATAAAGAAAATCTTGAATGAATTAGACAGCGATCATTACATTAAAATTGGAAAAACGAAACAAGGCAGCACAATAACAACCCAAGGTAAGGCATATCTAGGAATAAAAGAGTGATCATTCCCCCAACATTTCGGGACGGTTCTTTTTGGTTCATTCTTGATCTTTTAATTTGCTGCCTATCCTTTGGACTGCTCCTCTGTTTATTTCTAGCATTTCAGCAATTCTTCTTTGAGGCAGCTTTGTGTTTTTTAAGAGCAATTCAGCAAGCTCTTTTTTACTGGCTGCACTTTTATTTAACCTGTCTTCAATCATCTTCCATGCTCTTTTTTTTTTTTTTTTCAATGTTTCTTCTTTATCTTCCAGATAGGTGTTGTCATCATTTTCTTTATGGAATGCTTTAAACCCTTCTATGGCTTCCTTTTTATTCTTTGAAAATATTTCTATGATATCTATATCCGTTATTTTTTCTGTTGCTTTTCCTATATATTCGTTATAGCTGCTCCATTTATAATCTTTGATATTTTTTACCATCCCTGCTTTTATGGGATTCTGATGTATGTATCTCATTAATACAAGTAAATATGTATCATCCGCTACTACTTCGCTTTTATATCGATCTTGAAAGACATGTCCGGTTATTTTATATTTTTTATTGTAGTACATGGCATAACTAACATTGATCTTCTTCATTATTTGATTGATTTCATACTCACATTCTTCTATCAACAAATGTGCATGGTTGTTCATAATACAGTATGCTCTAAGGCGCCATTTATTTTCGGATTTATTCTTCTTAATGATTTCAAAAAATCTTTCTTTTTCTTCATCTTTTTTAAATATATCCTTCTTGTTATTCCCTCTTATCATGACATGGTAATAACCGCTTTCGCTTCTTTGCCTGCTCATTCTCGGCATACCAAAACACCTCCATTTGTTTTACTAAATTATATCAAAGAGGGATATTTGTGTCAAAAAGAACCGTCCCCAAAACTTCACTTTATGTATTCTGTTACTAAGTCAGTAAAAAGAATACCTTCTAAATGATCGATTTCATGGCAAAAGCATTTTGCTAAACTTCCTGTTGCTGTCATGGTAATTTCCTCACCATTTTCATTTAATGCTTGTATCGTTACCTTTGCAGGTCTTTCTAATTTCCCAAAAGTATCAGGAATACTTAAACATCCTTCTATCACTTCCTGCGTTCCTTCCTGACTAATTATCTTTGGATTGATTAGCTTTATTAGTCCTTCGCCCATATCTATTACAACTAACCTTCTTAATATACCTATTTGAGGCGCTGCTAATCCTCCTCCATTTTCTGTATTATACATGGTATCAGCCATATCATTTAAAACTTGTCTTATTCTATCATCAACAACCTCAATAACTCTGCTCTTTTTTCTTAATATTTCATCATCTGATTGTCTTATTTGTCTTATTGCCATTAAAAATCCCCCTTCTGATTTGCTGCATTCTCAATTTTCTTTCATTTTTCTCAAAATCGTCTGACGTTTTTATGCGTTATCATACGACTCTATATACTCAATTATTTTGTTTATTATTTTCTTTTGGTCAGGTGTTATGTCAACAACATTTTTCTTTCCCATTATTTTCTACTTATAATATTACAATACACAAATTTATAATGTCAAATATTCCGCTTGGACTTCCAAGCAAAAAAAGACACCTTCCCAGTGTCTTCAAGTCTCAATCATCAAAAATAATTCTTTCATTTAAACAATTTTTCCAACACGGTCAATATGCGCCCTGAGCTCTCTATGATTGTTGCAAATCATTTGAAACGCTACTCTATTTTGCAACAATTTGTGATAAAATAATAGAAAACATTCAATATATGATAATTTATATATAAATCCAATACTTAGATACATTTGGAGGAATATCTATGTTAACAAAAGAATTGATTAAGTGTCATTTACTTAATGAGGATGTAGTCGTTAGGCAAGCTATCTATCGATATTTTAACAACTATAATACTAATATTAGTCAAAATTTAATAAATACCTTTGCCAACGAAAAAAAGATGTTAAAAAAACTAAACAAATTTTACAATAAATATAAGTTTGAAGACGTTGTAATAAATAATAAATAAATGGAAATTTAAGAAGCGATTTGGATTGCCCAAATGTATTGGGTCTTATCCAAATCAAGCTTCTTCTACTTTGGTTATTTTTCCATCCGCTCCATATTTTTCATAAGCTAACAATAGTGCTTCTGTGTATTTCTTTGCTTTGACTCTGTGGCCTACGTCCATATGATTATAATAGACAATCCATTTTTTTTCTTCTGATTCATTGGATTGATATAATGTTCTTAGTTCTTCTTTAATTTCCGCATTACATAGACATTGGTCCAATAATTGATGAACCTTCTCCATATCCAATGATGCATTTTTTTGTAAAACCAGAACCAATTCTCTAGTCTGTTTAATGTTCAATCTGTTTATTTCAATATATAAGAATGCAGTTTCTTCAACGTTTTCGATCCACGTATTATAATTTTCCATTAAATATTTAAATTTATCTTGGGGCAAGCCCAGTAAGTTAAGCTTCAAATCCATTGTAGCCTCCTCTTATCTATCATTTCTTTCTATTTTATTAAACACTTATTATATATATAAGGTTCTAAAGTGTTGATACCTTTCTATATATAACATAATTTTCGTGTTGAATCAATGCTCAAATTCTATTTTAAGATAGTTTTTTTAGCTCTTTTTTATGCGCTACAATAAGGAAGCATTTATATTATGTATTAAATGTAAAAATCATGTAAAATTAATGTTATTTTATTAACAATATACTGCACATCCGTTGACAACTTATCGTATATTTAACTATAATTAATTCATAATAATTCAATATGGGAGGGTTAATGATGATAAAGCCCATAGCTAAAAGAAGTGTTTATAAAGAAGTATTTGATTATATTATTAAAATGATAACGGATGGCGAAATCAGCTTGGGAGAAAAACTCCCTAATGAGATGGAGTTAGCTGAATCTTTTCAGGTGAGTAGAAACTCTGTTCGAGAAGCATTAAAATCTCTTGAGATAATGGATATTATTACTTCAAAAGCCGGTACGGGAACTATCGTTTCTCCTACTGCTTTGAGAAATATAAAATATTTGAACTTGTTTACAACTTTGGATCAGAAAAATGTTACTTACGATTTATTAGAGTCAAGGCTGATAATAGAACCGGAACTTACTTTTCTTTCTATTGTAAAATCCACTAAAAGTGATATTGCTAATTTGGAAAAAATCATTCAGGATTCCGTAGACAGCCTTAATAATAAAACGTATCGTTGGAATCTTGGACAGCCTTTTCATGATGAGATTGCTAGAATTTCGCGAAATAAATATTTAGAACAGTTTCTTTCTGCTACTGCTGATGAAATATCTGCTGTAAGAAGCAGGCATATTTTATCATTGGATCAAAACGAGTTATTATCTGAATTAGAAGAGCATAAAGAGATTCTCGATTGCTTCAAGAAAAAAGATGCTGAAAGAGGTAGAAAAATCATGCGAGATCACTTAAATAGTGCTATCGAATTATTGTATGAGTTTATAAAAGAAGATGACGAATAAAGCGGGCCGCTATTTGCGTCCTGCTTTTTTATATAAAGAGAATCACTGGCTGAGCTAGTGATTCTTTATTATAATGACTTATTTTAATCCAAAACTGTCCGTAAAGCTAAGTTTTATTCTTATTTTGCGTATACCTTATGCTTTACATCGTATAATATTCTTCTTCACCTTTTAATATACGAGTTGCTCCTTCTGCCATAGCCTGCATCTCATGTTCACCAGGAAGCACAATAATATTACCCATGTGTGAGATGTATTTTTTCACATTTTCTATAAGTAAATCTGAATAAGCTATTCCACCAGTTAAAATTATAGCATCTATATCACCCATTAATACAGGATATAATAATCCAACGCACTTTGCTATCTGGTATGCTTGTGCTTCGTACACAAGTGCGGCTTTTTTATCTCCGTCTTCTATCATCTTCTCTATCTCTCTACAGTCAGATGTACCAAGATGTGCTACAAGTCCACCATTTCCCCTCATTTTCTTTTTCATTACTTTATGTGTGTAATTCCCACTATAGCACATATCAATTATCTCTAGTATAGGGAGACTACCGGCTCTTTCCGGCGAAAATGCTCCATTATCATCTGATAATGAGTCTACTAATTTTCCTTTTTTATGAACACTTGCTGTTATTCCACCACCAAGATGTGCCACAAGTATATTAAGCTCTGAGTAATCTTTTTTTATACTCTTTGCATACTTTATTGCCATTGCTCTTGAGTTAAGTACATGGCAAAAGCTCTTTCTCTCAATCTCCGGCATTCCTGTTATCTTCGCTATAGGTGGAAAATCGTTAGCTGATACAGCATCATAAATATATGCTGGAATACCAAGTGGTTTTGCTATGCTATCAGCTATAACACAACCAAGATTAGAAGCATGCTCAGGTATCTTATTTTCCTTTACCATATTAACCATTTTTTCATTAACTATATAGCCGCCTGTTTTAAGGGGAGGGAATAAACCTCCTCTGCCAATAACACAGTCAAGGTCATCTACTGAATAATTGTTATCCTCTAGTGCTTTTAGAATAAGGTTTTTTCTCATATCAAACTGACTGTACACCGTATCATACTTAGAAACCTCATCAGCAGAATGAGTTATGCTCTTATTAAATAGTTCATTTTTATCTTCATATAATGCTATCTTGGTAGATGTACTACCTGGATTAATAACTAATATTTTCATAATCTTCTCCTAATTAATCCTTTTTTTCTAGCTTTTTTAATGCTTCTAATGTATGTAAGTCGTGAGCACATACCATAAATACATTTGGTTTTCATTT
>JAKSCF010000702.1 GCA_022360735.1 Clostridia bacterium | reverse complement strand
TATATGGAAATAATACTAAATGAAATAGAAAGGGGGAGAACCGTAATGGCATAAGCGAAGTTAAACAGCAAACAAATAATACCCCAAGCTACATTAAATAATACAATATAAAACCACTTCTGAGGCAATTTTTTATTGATAAATGCATAAGTTCCTGACAGAAGTAGGTAAATGCTAAAGGAATATATTGTTTGTTGTGCGATGAGAATATAGGTTAAAGGAATATTTTGATACACCAAAATATCCATTAAGATACCGATGCCATACAAAACCCAGCTTAATCCCCAATAGCCGATATACTTTTCGTGAGTTTTTCTAAAAATGTACAAGTATATAATGGCAAAAGCAAATACAGAAATATTTAATATTATCAAAGAATACATGATCCAAAACATGACATCAACCCTTGATTTTTAACTTATTATAACATTTAGTATGTCACCTTTGAGAAATATAAATTATTTTTTATTAAATATTGATGCAATTTTGACTTTTCTGTTATAGCTTTATAATAATGAATTGATAATATGATGGTAGGGATGTGAAAACAATGAAATGGAAGATCAGCAGCAAGATTATGGTTGCTATCATGATAAGCTCCGCTGCTTTAGCAGCAATCATTGGAAGTATTGCATTGTTTCAAGCCAGTAATGTTATAGAGAAGAGTGCTCTTAACAACTTGCAGGCTATTGCAAAATCTTATGCAAAAGAATTCAGTATTACAACCGTTAAGGTAGAAAGTGTATTGGATTCCTATATAGCATCTATTACTTCAACCATAGATTACCAAGCCCTTAAAGAAGAGAAAGATGAATACGCTTTTAAATTTCAAGAAGAAGAATTATTGCCCTTAACCAAGAAGTTTGCTGAAAATACCGAAGGAATTTTAGGTATTTATTTTGATATTGATCCTGCCATAACCCCTAACTTAAGAGAAGAGCAAAGTGTGTATGGGGCATGGTATTTGGACAAATATTTAGACGGCACTATTGTACGAGAGTCTATGGAATTAAAGAAGAATTTTTATCCCAGTAATAAAGAGTTGCAATGGTACTATGACCCCATTATGAAAAATTCAGGTGTATGGAGTAAGCCTTATAAAGATATATATACGGACCACTATATGATTTCTTATAACAAGCCTGTTTATATGAAGAATACACTGATTGGCGTTGCCGGTATCGACATTATATTTGAAGATATTATTTCCATGGTGGAATCGGTAACCGTGTTCGAATCAGGGTATGCTTTTTTGTTAAACGAAGATTTGGATTTTATTGTTCATCCGGAAATAGAAATGAGCGTGGATAGAGAATATAAGAATTTATCTGATTTTGAAGGTATAGCATATGCACCTTTGGCCAAAGAAATTTCCGAAAACCATTCAGGTATTGCAGAAATGGGACAGGGCTACAATAAAAAGCTGGCCGGATTTGCTCATATGGACAATGGATACCTGGTGGTTATCGAGGTGAATGCGCTTGAAATATTAGAAGACCTAAATAAGGTAAGAAGTATTATTGACGCTATTATTCTGGTGGGAATTTTGGTTTCCGCTATTGCTGCTTACACCTTAGGAAAGTTTATTTCAAAGCCGGTAGAGCGATTAGGGAAAATGATAAAAAGAATGATGCATTATGATTTTTCTTCAGAAATTGACGATACTCAATTGGTTAATATTCATAGTGACAGCGGAAGAATGATTAAAGAATTATCCAAACTAAGAGAATCAGTGAACCATGCTATTACAAAGATTCGTGATAATTCAAGTAAAATGAATGTTTCGGAAGAAAAAATAGAAAAGTTAATGGAAAATAGTAAAGCACTTCTAGAAAAAATAGAGCTTTTATACCATATGGAGTCAACACCAAACAGTACCATATCTAAGGATATAGAACAACAAAAAATACTCATTTTGGAAATAGAAACATTGGTTAGAGACATTAAAACACTTAATGAAGAAAATACCAAAATTGCTGATTTGTTTAAGATTGATTAACGAAAGGAGGGTTAGTCGGGTTTAGGTTGTTTCCAAAATTAAATTTTTATAGGAGGTTTTCATATGGACAATTTTGGCATTATAAGTTTATTGCCGGTAATATCTGTTGTTGTTCTCGCATTTGTAACTAAGAGAACATTGGAACCACTGCTTTTAGGTTCTATTGTTGGGTTTGTTATTTTACATGGAGCCGGATTTTTTATGCCGTGGTTGGATGCCGTATACACAGTCATGATGGATGGTACAACGGTATGGATTATCTTAGTATGTGGCTTGTTCGGCAGCCTCGTTGCATTATTAGAAAAATCAGGTGGGGCCCTGGGATTTTCAGATATTGCAACAAAAGCCGCCAAAACAAGAGGTATATCACTTATTATAACATGGATTTTAGGAATCATAATATTTATTGATGATTACTTAAATGCATTAGCAGTAGGAACAGCTATGAGAAAAGTGACAGACGAATACAAAGTGCCCAGAGAGATGTTAGCATATGTGGTTAACTCAACTGGGGCAGCTGTTTGTGTATTGATACCATTTTCTACATGGTCAGCTTTCATGGCAGGTCAGTTAGAAGCAAGCGGAGTAGCTGAAGCCGGTGCCGGAACGGCAGCATATATTTCTACAATTCCTTATATGTTTTATCCTTGGGTAGCAGTGTTGATCGTACCATTATTTGCATTAAAAATCTTACCTAGAATTGGACCTATGAAAGCAGCTGAAAAACGTGCAGAAGAAACCGGTCAGCTTTTACCAAACAGTATGTTGGATAAAGAAGACGAATTTGCAGCTGCAGAAACAATGGAAAAGAAGCCAAACGCATTGAATTTTATTTTACCTATGGTTATTTTAGCCATTGTAACCGTTGTTACAGAAGACATGCTGCAAGGTGTTATCATTTCAATCGTAACCTGCGGGATATTATATTTCCCACAAAAGCTTATGGGTCTTAATGAGTTTTGTGACAGTACTCTCAATGGCTTTAAGGATATGGTACAGGTGCTTGGAATTATCGTAGCAGCATTTTTCCTACAACAAGCCAATGATGCTTTAGGACTAACACCTTTTGTTATTGACAGTGTTCAATCATTTTTGAGCCCAGCATTACTGCCGGCTGTTACTTTTGTGATCATTGCATTCTTAGCTTTTGCTACAGGAAGTTTCTGGGGAATCGCAGCCATTGCGTTTCCAATTATTATTCCTTTGGCACAGTCAATGGATGTTAGTGTATTTTTGGCAAGTGGAGCCATCATTTCTTCAGCAGCATTTGGAAGCCATACCTGCTTCTATGGCGATGCGGTAACACTATCTTGTGCATCCAGCCAGATTCAGAATTTGGATTATGCTAAGACATCTATACCTTTGATTGCAGTACCCAGCGTAATCGGTATCGTATTATTCTTAATAGCTGGGTTCATGGCATAATAGTGAAACGATAGTGGAACGATCGTTCAACCACTGCTCAACCATTGTTTAACCATTGTTCAACTATAATTGATATTGGAGGTTTAAAATGAATAAAGGAAAAGTCGTAATAGGTATGACTCAGCACGCGTGCGGTGTTGATCGAGAAGCAAATGTAGATAAAGTAGAAAAATTAATCAGAGAAGCAGCAGAAAAAGGTGCTAAAGTCATATGTACGCAAGAGCTTTTTAAAGGACAATACTTTTGCCAAATCATTGATGTTACGAAATATGATTGGGCAGAGCCTCTTGATGGACCTACCAACAAGAGAATGTCGGCATTAGCAAAAGAGTTAGACGTAGTTATTGTAAGCTGTTACTACGAATATGCCATGGATGGCGTATACTATAACAGTGCGGCAGTATTTGATGCCGATGGTTCTTTGCTTGGAAATTATAGAAAGCATCATATTCCTGAAGGACCACAGTATATTGAAAAATACTACTTTACACCTGGAGATTCTCCATATATTGTTTTCAAATCAAAGTACGGTACATTCGGTGTATTGATATGCTGGGATGAGTGGTTTCCAGAGCCGTCAAGAATCTTAGCCCTTAAGGGAGCAGATTTTGTATTCTATCCATCTGCTATCGGTTCAGAGCCGGATAATCCAGATCTAGATACTTCTCAATCTTGGGTAGATGGTGTTAAGGCACATGGTATTCATAACAACATGTATATCTGCGCGGTTAACAGAGTGGGTAGAGAAGATGCAGTGGATGGCAGCGGATTTATGTCATTCTACGGCAGAAGCTTTGTAAGTGATCCTTGGGGAAATGTCATAACAGAAGGTAGTAGAGATAAAGAAGAAGTGATCATTGCAGAATTAGATTTAGATGAGATCAAAAAAGCAAGAGATATTTTACAATTCCATAGAGATAGACGTGTTGACACTTATGAAGAGATCTTAAAGCTTTCTATTACTGAATAATGTATGGATGACTGGCAGGGTTGAATAAACGCTGCCAGTTTTACTAGAGGGAGGCAAAACGTTGATGACTGATTTTAAAATTCAAGATCGACTTAAAATGGAATACGATTATGTGATTGAAAATGGGACAGTGATCGATCCCAAGACTGAAAAACGTACCATTGCAAGCGTTGGTATTAAAGAGGATAAAATAGGTATTATTACCAGAATGCCTTTAAACACTAAAAATAGAATAGATGCATCGGGCTGTATTGTGTGCCCGGGCTTTATTGATCCACACTGTCATGTAGATGGATATCTATACAATGGACAATGTTATGCCAAAATGGGTGTCACCACAGCTATTACAGGAAATTGTGGGTTTGGGCCTTATCCAATAAAAGATTTTGTTGATAAAATTGGGCAAGAAGGATTTCCTATCAACCATGGTACTTTGGTAGGACATTCTTTTGATATGCGTAAAATGGTGGGGCTTGAAGACCCATTTAAAAAAGCCAATCAAAAAGAAATTAATGAGATGGTAGCCATTGCAGAAGAAGCCATGAGCCAAGGAGCATTGGGTATTTCGTTAGGATTGGAATATGCGCCTGCTACTACTAGGGAAGAGATATATGCCCTGGCAAAAGCAGCTGCGAAATATGATAAAGTGATGCCGGTACATTCCAGAAGCGATAGCTGGGGGTCTGTAAAGGCTTTACGGGAAATCGTTAAGATACAAGAAGATACGGGTGTTCGGGTATTGGTTTCTCACTTGACGTATCAGAATGGTATGGGAATGATGAGAGAATCCCTTCCTATTATAGAAAAAGCTTATGAACAAGGCTATGAAATTGCAGTAGACAGCGGCGCTTATCATGCCTTTGCAACTTATATCGGTTCGGAAGTATTCTGTGAGGGCTGGTTAGAAAAGTACGACTGCATTTATGAAGATGTGCTGGTTTCCAGCGGGCCCTATATTGGCAAAAGGTTAAATGAAGCGTTGTATAAAGAGCTTCTCAAAACAGATCCTAAAACGTTATGTACAGCCTTTGTAGGGAAAGAATATGAGGTCATTGAAGCCATGCAGCAGCCTTATACCATGGTATCTACAGATGGCGCAGTAGGCTCTCATCAGCCGGGGACAGGTCACCCACAAGATGCAGGCACTTATCCTAAAGTGTTTGGAAGATTTGTCAGAGAAATGAATGCATTTTCTATGATGGATGCTGTAAAAAAATGTACTTGGATGCCGGCGAAATTCTTTGGATTAGAAAATAAAGGCTGGATGGGTTCCGGTGCCGATGCAGACATTGTTGTTTTTAATCCTAAGACCATAATAGACCGTGCTGAATATTCTGGAATAGGGATTCCCGACGCTGAGCCTGAAGGCATCAACTGGGTGTTTGTAAATGGGGTACCTGTTATTAAAGACGGAAACTTAGATGAGCAAGCTATGTCCGGTAAAATCATTGCTCAAGAAAACGAAGCTTGGTGGATGTAAATCATAGAATAATATTGGATGTTTACCTCCAAAAATAGCATCAAATTATATATTAAAAGGCTGTCTTGAAAAAACGCTGAGACAGCTTTTTATGTATGCGTTTCCAAAATACTTATGTCTCCTCTAAGATCAGTTTATAACCCATACCTTTAATCGTAATGATTTGGGGGAAATCATGATTAGGGGTTTTAATCTTTTTCCTTAAATTGCTAATATGAACCATTATAGTATTGATATCAGTTTCTAAAATTTGATCTTTCCATATCAATTCAAATATTTCTTCTTTTGAAAAAATTCTTTCAGGGTTTTTTACAAATAGTATAAGGATACTAAATTCTTTAGGCAAAAGATTAACCAATTGGCCGTTAATAAATACTTTTTTTGTTAGTAAGTTAATGGTTATATTTTGCAATGAGATCATATAACGTGCTTCATTTTTAATGGAGTAATCTCGTGAACGACGAATATTTGATTTGATACGCGCCATTAGTTCTCCGGGTAAAAATGGCTTTGTAATATAATCATCTCCACCAACTGAAAGTCCCACGACTTTATCCAGTTCTTCATTCTTACAGCTTAAAAAAATAATAGGAGAAGTAGTAATTTTTCTTAAATTTAAACAAATTTCAAATCCGTCAATATTGGGTAATAGAACATCTAATAATATTAAATCAATGTGATGTTTTTTTACAATACTTAATGCATCTTGATAATTTGATGCTGTAAAAATGTTGAACTGCTCATTTTCAAGGTAAATTTTTAGAAAAGTAATAATGTCTTCATCGTCATCTATTATAAGTATATTTTCGCCTGCCATCATATTCTTCCTTTCATAATCCATGTATTTGAATATAGCAAACTATTTTTCAATAGGCAAAATAATATATATTGTTGTCCCAACATTTTCTTCGCTAAATGCCCATATTTCACCATTATGCTTTTTTACTATTTCTTTTGAGATACTTAATCCTAGGCCGGTTCCTTCCTTTATTCCAGCTGTTTTTTTTCTATAAAACCTTTCAAATATATTGGGTAAATCGTTTTTGGAGATGCCTATTCCGTTGTCTTTGATAGTAAAAAGTATATAGTCGTTAATAGGGTTGATGCTGATAGGTTTAGGCAAAATGGTAGGGTTAAAATCTTTGCAGCTAATGGTTATTTTACCGTCATTAGTAATGTTATTGATGGAATTATGGATTAGGTTTCTAAATACTTGTATGATTCTTGTTTTATCAATCCATATATTAGGGCACAAACCATCAGGCGTATTGTATGGTATTAATGTGAATTTAATATTTATATTTTCAACATCAAATTTGAATTCATTATATATTTCAGCCATTAAATCATTAACGTCTATCTTTTTAAAATCAAAAAGTAATTGATCTGCCTCAAGTTTAGACAGTTCAAATAAATCTTCAATGAGAACGTTTAATGTTACTGATTTATCTAAGCAGATTTTAATATAATCGATCTGTTCTTTAGGATGGGTTATGATGTTATCCACTATTAAAGATAAATAACCAATTATGGAGGTAATAGGGGTTCTGAGTTCATGAGAAATGTTCGCTAATAGTTGTCTTCTCGAAGTTTCAGATTTAAATACTTTTTCTTCATTTTCTTTTACTTGAGTAATATCACGCAAAATTGCTTCAAAAGAAATAGGCTTATTTTCTTCATCACATATAATGGTTGTATGCTGCTCAATCCATATGATTTTAGAATCTTTCTTAACCATGCGGAATACCAATGATAGATTTGATTCATCTAGATTTTTGATAAAGTTTAAATAAAGATATTTATCATCATCATAAATTATATCATAAAAATGATGATAATCTTTATAGAAAAAATCCTTCGAATAGCCTGTTATTGGGAGCACGGATGGACTTATATATGAAAATGTTTTTTGGGGATAAACATTAAATTTAATGATTAAATCCTGAGAGTGTTCTGCTAATAACCGATAAAGCTGCTCTCGTTTTGCTAACTCAATGTTATTTTGCTGTGTTGAGGTTAAAATGATAGAAATATTCAATATATTGGTTAAAATGATTGAACTGATATAATTCCAAGAAGAAAAAAAGAAATTCGGATTGACAAAAGAATAGTAGCCCTTATGCATGCCCCATATTATAAACATCCAACCTGTAAAATCTTTTATAATGCCCACAATAAATAAGTTGTTTTCAATTTGGTGATTAGGCGTATCATGAACTAGAAAAACGATTCCGGTGAAAACTGAAATGATAGAAACCATAAGCGATACAGGTAAAGATAATAAGTGATGAATGGTGGTTATATCATGTACTCTGAATGTAATTAAGATGATGACGGCTATCAAAATACTGGTCATAACTAATGTTCTGCGCAAAACAGGATAAAAGGAATAATTAAGCAATTGTAATGTCCCCAACAGTAAGAAGGCGCTGCTCATAATGGAACAGGAATACTTGAAAAGCATTGCTTCAAATCCAAAATTATAGGAGAACAAATATCCAAGAGAGTAGATAATCCAGCCAAATCCCCATATGGCAAGGTATCTATGCTTATTCTGAATGTAAATGTAAAAATAGAAAAAAGAATATATTAATGAGATGGATACTAAAGTAATGATGGATTGAGTAAGTGAATTCATCCGTAAAACCTCCAAAGCTAGTGGCAAAATGTAATGAATTTAAAACCATTATATATGATTTGTAAAATTATTTAAATTTTTAGAACATTAAAAAAATTTAAGGTTGCTTAAACTAGATTAAGGTTTACTTTATAGTAGCTTTAATTTTACAGTCTATAATGTAAGAAAATATAAAGAAAGGAGTGAGGCAATGGGTTATGATTTATTGCTAAAGAATGGGAATATTATCACAATGGATACCACTTTATCGCGAAAGAAATGGGTTGGCGTAAAAGATGGCATAATTGCAGCAATCGGAAATTCGGAGCATGTACCGGAAAGCGCTAAAAAAATAATTGATTTAAAAGGAAAAACAGTGCTCCCAGGACTTATTGACAGCCATGTACACGTGATGTTATCCGGATTGTATTTGAATGCTGTCAATTTAGAAAATGCCAAAAGCATTGATGAAATACTCAGGATGATGGAAGAAGCTTGTAAAGGCCAAGACAATGATACATGGGTTTTTGGTGTGGGACTGCTTGTGCCCAATATTAAAGAAGGCAGGTTTCCTAATAAATGGGAGTTGGACAGGGTTTCCGGTAAACATCCTGTCGCTATTTTTGCTGCTACGCTGCACGGATGCGGCGTGAACAGCAAAGGATTAGAGTACGCAGATGTTCCATTGGATACGCCGGGTGTAGAGATTGAAAATGGGGAAGTAGTAGGGACGTTTTTATCCGATGAATCTTCTTTTTTAGCAACCTCCAATATTATGGGAAAATTATCGGATGAAGCATTACTGGGGTTTATTCAAGATTGTACAAAACACGCTAGTAGTAAGGGCGTAACGACGATACATGGTTTATATGGACAATTTGTTAAAGATGATAAGGATTTACACTTATCTTTAACCAAGGAAAAATCATTTCCTGTTGATATAGTCACTTTTTATCAAACCTGGAATATTGAAGACGTAAAAAAATTAAACTTACCCAGAATTGGAGGGTGCCTAACTTTAGACGGAGCACTTTTTGAAAATACAATGGCAATGTTTGAGCCATATCTTGATCGACCTGAACTAAGAGGGATACTGTATCATACGGATGAAGAGGTATACCAATTAGCATCTCAGGCTAATTCTGAAGGGATACAATGCTCAATGCATGCTGTTGGAGGACGTGCAATCGATCAGTTGATTTATGCATATGACAGGGTGATAAAGGAACAAGGGGATAAAGGATTGCGACATAGGATTGAACATTTCTGTCAGCCAACCCCTAGGCATATTGAGATGGCAGCTGAGCTTGGAATTATTTTATCTATGCAGCCGGGATTTACATATTTATGGGATCGATCAGAAGGTGGACCTTTTGAAATGGCAATAGGCCGAGAAAGAGCAGATCAAATGGATCCCTTTAATAAAGTAATTGAAAAAGGTTGTATGGTGTGTGGTGGATCAGATTCACCTGTTACGAAAATTGAACCTTTGGTTGACATTGCTGCTTGTGTAAACAATCCTAACCCGGTAAGAAATATTTCATTAACGGATGCAATTAAAATGTTTACTATAAATGGTGCTTATGCAGGACATTTAGAAGAAACAAAAGGAAGTATTGAAGTGAAGAAAGATGCGGATATGGTGGTCATTGATTGTGATCCGTATAATCTTGAGAATAATATTTACGACATGAATGTAGAAATGACAATTAAAGGCGGATCTGTAGTTTATGAAAAGTAGTTAGATTTTTTTAAAAAAACGAT
>JAKSCF010000441.1 GCA_022360735.1 Clostridia bacterium | reverse complement strand
TTCGCCGTTGTCCGCAAATAAAATCATACCTTTAGAATCTTCACCTCTTAATTTTATAGGCTTTAGATTGGCTACGACAATGACTTTTTTGCCTTTCATTTCTTCAGGTGTATAGAATTTAGCGACACCGGAAACAATTTGTCTTGTTTCTTCACCTACTTTGACACTGGAAACTAAAAGCTTATCTGCTTTTGGATGTTTTTTACAATCTATGATTTCTCCGACTCTTAGGTCTATTTTGTCGAAGTCTTCGATGGTAATATAATCTTTGGTTACTTCCTCTTTATTTTCTTTTTCTTCTTTCTTTTTCGGCTGCTGTTTCCTCTCTATTTCTTCTAACTTTTTAGCCATGTCTATCCTTGCGAACAGTATTTCAGCCTGTTCTACACTTTGACCTGATACCATGCCATCAAAAGAAGACAAGGATGACCAATCTTTTTTATCTGTATTTAACTGTCTAAAAATGCTCTCTGTCGTCTCAGGCATAAAAGGAGATAGAAGCACAGCTGAGAAACGAATGGACTCTAATAGATTATATAAAACCGTTGCTAATCGATCTTTCTGGCTTTCATCCTTTCCAAGAACCCAAGGCATGGTTTCATCAATATATTTATTACTTCTTCTAAGCAATGTAATGATTTCATCTATCGCATCCGTTACTTTAAGTTCTTTCATCCTATCTTCTACTTTATTTGGCGTTTCCAGTGCTAAATTGATTAATTCATTATCAAGTTCTTCTTTTTTGTTAGGCGCTTGAATAATACCATCAAAGTATTTTTTAACCATGGTGATGGTTCTGTTAACAAGGTTTCCAAGAATGTTTGCTAAATCTGAATTGATTCTCTCTATGAGCAGTTCATGAGTGATGGTACCGTCTTGAGCAAAAGGCATTTCATGAAGCAGGTAATAACGCACTGCGTCGACACCGAAATGCTCAACCAATTCATCTGCATAGATGACATTGCCCTTAGACTTGCTCATTTTTCCTTCTCCCACCAATAACCAAGGATGACCAAATACTTGTTTAGGCAATTCTGCTCCTAAAGCCATTAGCATAATAGGCCAATAAATGGTATGAAATCTTAAAATGTCCTTACCGATAAGATGAACATTTGCCGGCCAATATTTTTTATATAATTCACCGTGTTTACCATCCGGGTCATATCCAATGCCTGTTATATAGTTACTTAATGCATCAATCCATACATAGACGACATGCTTATCATCAAATGTGACAGGAACACCCCAATCAAATGATGTTCTGGAAACACAGAGATCCTGTAAACCCGGCTTTAGAAAATTATTGATCATCTCATTTTTTCTGGATTCCGGTTGAATAAATTCCGGATGGGTTTCAATATGGTCAATCAGCTGTTTTTCATATTTACTTAATTTAAAGAAGTAGGCCTCTTCATTGGCTTTTTTTACTTTTCTGTCACAGTCGGGACATTTACCCTCTACTAATTGTGATTCTGTAAAAAATGACTCACACGGCGTACAATACAGGCCTTCATATTCCCCTTTATAGATATCGCCTTGATCGTAAAGCTTTTTGAATATTTTTTGAACCGTCGCAATATGATCTTCATCTGTTGTTCTAATGAATTTATTGTAACTGGTATTCATTAAATCCCATATTCTTTTGATTTCTGCCGCAACATCATCAACAAATTCTTTTGGTTCTTTCCCTTTTTCCTGAGCTTTTGTTTGAATTTTTTGTCCATGTTCATCTGTACCGGTCATAAAATATACATCATATCCGGTAAGCCTCTTATATCTCGCAATACTATCTGCTAATACGATTTCATATGTATTTCCGACGTGAGGTTTACCTGACGTATATGCAATGGCCGTCGTAATGTAATATTTTTCTTTGTTCATTTTATAACACCTCCGGGGTTAAGTTTATTTTGGCACGCTGAACGAATATGTATTACTAGCTACAGGAGATATTTGGTATATAATTTGTAATGGAGAAATACTAGTTTTAATGGAGTGCAACGGAATTAAAACCAAAGGGTTGCAATACTTTGCAGAGGTTTAGGCTCTGCCCGTGAAGCTTTAGTATGTTTAAAATGTATTGCCCTTTGTTTATTTCGTAATGAAAATTTTATACCTAATGTCTCTCAACACAAATCATAATACAAGAGTATTATTAAATATTGACCCATTTTATCACTTCTAATGCGTGAAGCCTTCATCAAATCTTCTTATTATATAACAAGTCATTCAGCAGCTCTAATTATGCGTTTTTAGAGTTTAACTTTCGAGATTTTGGCCGAAAATAGAACTAAAAAAACTCCTTGTCTTTAGAGACGAGGAGCTCGCGGTACCACTCTAATTAGTTTTTTAATAGCCATATTATTTAGCCTTAAAAAACTCTCTTAACTATGATAACGGATTATTTTCCGCTACAGCCTTATGCCGGGTTGTGAAACACTCGACTGTAGTAGCTCAGGGGCCATGTTCTGTATATTTTCTGTACCAAGGTTCCACCCTCCTTAGCTCTCTATACCATGTCCTATACATACTCTTCCCTTCATTGCCTTGGTTCCCAGATTATTGATCATAACTACAAAATATTTGTGCCTTTATCGCAGTTTCCATAATAGTCTGGGGTATATTCTATTGCTTTTAAATTTTATAAAACATTTATTTCAATGTCAAGACCTATATCATGATATACCTTAACGATACTTCCTGAGCATTTTGGATATGTTCAATCATTAACGCTTCAGCTTTATCAATGTCTTCTTCAAGCAGTGCATCTATAATCATGATATGCTCTGACTTTGTGGCAATATCTCTTTCATCAAAATCATAGGTCTGGTATCTCATTCTTTGATTTTGGTCAAATATATTATTCATCACATTCACAAGGTACTGGTTGTCACAAGCATTAATGAGGTAGGAGTGAAATTCCTTATCTAAATTAACATAGTAATCTGCAGTTTCATCTTTGGACAGATCTTCAAATGTTGCATTAAATTTATCTTTTATTTCATTAAGCCATTCTTTTGAAATATTTTTTCCAACAATTCGAATCACTTGTGGTTCAATCATTTTTCTAATTTGAAATACATTTTTTATCATCTTTTGAGTAATACTTGAAACAAATATCCCTTTACGTGGAAAAATTGATATTAACCTTTCTGTTTCCAGTCTCATAAGAGCTTCTCTAACAGGCGTTCTGCTAATGTTCATTTCGTTTTGCAATTCTTCTTCCGAGATGTCTTGCCCCGGTTCATACTCACCTGTTATTATTTTCTCTTTTATATAAAAATATGCTTTTTGTTTTAAATCCACCTTTTCTCCTTTTTTATTTGCCATATAACACTCCTCCTAGGAATAGCTCTATCTATATATTATATAATAATGAAATATGAATATCTATGTCAAAAAACAGCCAAAGCTTTTCTCTGGCTGCTTCTTTTTATCATCTAATTTCTAAGTGCTATTATAATATAACGCCAGATTTAAAGATAGCGATTTCTCTAAAATTATTGGTTTCATTTCGTGTTTTCTTACCGTTTACGGTTTCAACCACAAGATGAATAAATTCTTTAAGCAGCAGCTCCATACGCTTACCATCCACCAGTTGACCTGCATTAAAGTCAATCCAGTTTTCTTTTTTCTCTGCTAATTCGTTATTTGACGATATCTTAACCGTAGGGATAAATCCGCCAAATGGCGTGCCCCTGCCTGTGGTAAATAATACAAGATGACAACCTGAAACGCCTAAGGCTGTTGTGGCAACCAAGTCATTCCCAGGAGCAGTTAATAAATTAACGCCTTTTTCTTTTAATGGTTCTCCATATTTTAATACATCAACTACTTTGGAATGACCGGCTTTTTGAGTACATCCTAATGATTTATCTTCCAGTGTTGTAATACCGCCTTTTTTGTTACCCGGTGAAGGATTTTCATATATGGTCTGCCCATGATCTTTATAATATTTTTTAAACCCATTCACCATCTCTACAATTTTATGATAGATTGCTTCGTCTTTTGCTCTCCTCATTAAAATGGTTTCTGCACCAAACATCTCAGGCACCTCTGTCAAGACAGTTGTTCCACCATGTGCCACCATATAATCTGAAAAAAACCCTAATAAAGGATTAGCAGTAATCCCGGAGAGTCCGTCGGATCCCCCACATTCTAAACCTATTTTTAATTCTGAAATTGATCCCTCTTCTCTTTGATCCTCTTTCATTTGGTTGTAAAGGCTGGTCAAAATTTTTACACCTTCTTGAATTTCGTCTTTGACGTCTTGACTATTCAAAAAAGCCACTCTATCCTCATCATATGAACCCAGAGTTTCTTTAAAGGCTTGGATTTGATTGTTTTCACAGCCTAATCCCAGAACTAATACGCCTCCGGCATTGGGATGCTTAACAAGTCCTTGAAGCACTTTTTTTGTATTTTCATGGTCATCACCCATTTGAGAACACCCATATGGATGTGGAAATGCATATACACCATCTATATGAGACAGATCATAACTTTTTTTAAACGCTTCTATGATTTGATTAGCAGTAGCATTTACACAGCCTACTGTAGGAACAATCCATAGTTCATTTCTTATGCCTATTTCACCATTTTTTCTTCTATAAATCTTTATTTTCTCTTTTTTGCTTTTGACAGAAATCTTTTCAAACTGCTGAACATATTGGTACTCTGTAATATCGGATAATTCTGTTGCTACATTGTGAGTATGAACGTGCTGACCCGCCATTATATTATGTGTCGCTTTACCAATTGGCATACCGTATTTAATAACATGCTCCCCTTTTTTAATATCCTCAAGGGCTATTTTATGGGCCTGCGGAATATCATCTTGGACCTTGATAAGAGTATCTTTAATCTTTATTCTACTCTCTTTAGGTATTGGCTTTAACGCGATAATCGTATTGTCTCTATCATTTAATTGGATATAAGTGTTCATGTTGACACCTCAATATTTATTCGCTAAATTTTATAAGAACTTTCATGGTTGTGCCATCATTGTTTTTAAGTTTTTCAAAAGCATCAATAGAATCCTTAAAGTCTACAATATCGCTAACGATTTCTGTTACCTTAATATCATGGATTTTTACTAACTCTACCAATTCTCTCATTTCTTCTGTACTGTTTCTTGATCCAAAAATATCAAGTTCTTTTTTTAAAATAACGGAATGATTAAACTCTGTATGCCTTTTTCCGTTACCAATTAGTACAATTTGCCCGCCAAATGATGTCCATTCAATGGCATTTAAAAAAGTTTCCGGCAAACCTACGGCTTCCATGACGATGTCCATTCCATTTTGGTTAGTGATTGCCATTACTTTTTCTTTTACGTCTTCATGATGTGCGTTGATCACGCCATGTGCACCTAATCTTTTTGCATATTCAAGTCTATGGTCATAAACGTCACAAACATAAACCTCCGCATTTTTCATCTTTGCACTTATTAATGCAAATAAACCGATGGCACCTGCTCCGATTACTAATACTTTTTTGCCTTCGCTCATGTCCACTCTTTTGGATGCATGATAGCTGATAGAAAAAGGTTCTATCAATGCCAATTCTTGTGCGGATAATCCTTGAGCTTTAATGATCCGCTTCACCGGCATTGTTATATATTCTGAAAAACTGCCATCTCGTTGAACACCCATGGTCTCATTGTTTTCACAGCAATTCCTTTTTCCTTTTTGACATGGATAACAAGTCTCACAGTTAAAATATGGAATAGCCGTTACCAGCATACCCTCTTGCAGCCCGTCTTCATTATCGTCTATCTCAACAATTTCAGCAGAAAATTCATGACCCGGTATCCTTGGATAAGTCGCAAAGGGTTGATTACCGGTATAAGCCGCTACATCTGAACCACATATGCCACAATATTTGATTTTTAACAAAGCTTCATCTTTATTTCTTTTAGGTATTTCCTTATCAACAATATTAATTTTCCCAGGAGCTTCTATTTGCACGACTTTCATCTCTAGCCCCCCTAAAACTCTACTATACATTTTAACAGCTCTGTATCATTTATAATTTGTTCAAATTGTTCTACCCACTGATTAAATGGTATCTTATGGGTAATCATAAATTCTTTTGGATTCATTTTTCCATTTTTTATATGATCCATTACATAATAAAAATCATCTTTGGTTGCTGCGCGACTTCTCAAGAGTGTTGCCTCCCTTTTATGGAACTCTATATCATTCATTTCAATATTCCCTTTATGAAAGCCAACAAAGATTAACTGACCTCCGTGAGATAAGTATTGCACTGCATTTTCCATGGACTTCTTGTTTCCGGTTGCATCCAATACCAGCATTGGAAATTCTTGATGGAAATGCTTATAAATGATTTCTTTTAAGTTTTTTTCTTCTGCTGAGTAAGCTTTGAGATTCAATTGATCCTCAAAATGTTGAATGCGTGATTCACTGATATCTATTCCAACTACCTCTAATCCTTCACTTTCTAACAAGGCTGCCGCTCCCAGGCCTATAGTACCAAGACCTATTACAATAGCTTTCTGCCCTTTGTTCACTTTTGCTCTTCGAACAGCATGTGCACTAATGGCCAAAGGTTCGATTAAAGCAACATTATCTTCTTCAATATCATTAACAGGTATGACATAATCTTTCGGAACCGTCATATATTCTGCTGCGGCACCATCTAGATGTACACCCAACACCTGTAATTTTTCACAACAATTCTGTTTCTCATTGCGACATGCCGTACATTGGTAACATGCCATGTAGGGCATCACTGTAACTCGATCTCCCGTATTTAGTCTCTTAGAACCATTAGAATCTACAATCTCTCCACAAATTTCATGTCCAATAATTCTTGGATAAGAAAAAAATGCTTGATTACCGCCATATGCATGAATATCACTGCCACAAATCCCTAATTTTTTTATTTTTATTAAAACTTCATGATTTATTGGTTTTGGAATTGGTCTTTGTTCATATTTCATAATACCGGGCTCTTTAAGTATTACACTTTCCATTTTAGTATCCATAACTTAAAGCACCTCCATCTACTGCAAAATCCTGCCCTGTAATATATGAGGATGCGCTTCCCAGTAAAAACAACACCATCCCGGCAACGTCTCTGGCTTGACCAAACTCATGAAGCGTCATTCTTCCAAGTATTTTTTTTATTCTATCGTCATCCTTGACCGTTTTTGTCATGTCCGTGTATATCCAGCCGGGTGCCACAGAATTCACTAAGATATTATCCTTTGCCCATTCTACGGATAGTGCCTTGGTTAGTCCCAGCACAGCAGATTTGGATGAACAGTATGGTGCTACTCCTGTAAAGCCTAAATGGGCAGCCATTGATGTGATATTAACAATTCTTCCTTTAGTTTGAGATTCTTTTAAGTAAGGAAAACAGGTTTTGCATAAGTGAAAGACTGCATCTACATTGGTTTTATGCACCGATTCCCAGTCATTCATTGAAAAATCACCGGCAGGATTTTTTATGGTTATGCCAGCATTATTAACCAGAAAATCCAATTGTCCTTCTTTCTTAATGATTTCATCAATGCTGTCTTGGGTTTGGTCATAATGGCAAACATCGGTTTGAATATAATTAACATTGTGAATGGGTTGATCTTTATCTTTACAAGGTAATTGACGGCTAAAAGAATAGACCGTTGCACCTGCTTCAGCCAATACTTTAGATATTTCATATCCAATACCTTTAGAGCCGCCTGTTACAATACCTACTTTATTTTCAAGCGAAAAAAGCTCATTCAATAATTCTGTCTTTCCCATTGTCTTATTCCTTTACTAAGCATTCTTTTTTGAATTCAAATCCCCAGCCAGGTTTATTTCTTGGATATGCGAATCCATTTTCTATTTTCATGGGTTCGTCAATAATACCGTCAATCCAATCAAAGGATTCTGCTCCGTAACCATTGGTAATGGTACATAGCAGCGGCACATCATAATCTTTATAGTAGTGGGGTAATACAGGTATTTGATGTGCTTTAGCATAATGAGCCGACTCCAGCCATGCTTCTACACCGCCAATACGTATAATATCCGGCTGCCATAAATCGATCCCATTTCTTTTTATAAGCTCTTTTAGAGCTTCTAAATTATATTCTCTTTCACCCATTGCCAAGGAAATATTGGTTTTGCTTCTTAATCGTTCATATCCTGCATAATCGGTATGATCAATAGGCTCTTCAAACCAATGAATACCTATTTTAAGAGCGTCATTGGATAGTTGTATAGACAATGGCACATCCATTCCCTGATTGGCATCCATCATAATCTTAATATCATTTCCCACTGCTTCTCTTACTTTAGTAAGCCGTTGGATGTCACGATTTTCTATATCAGAGCCCACTTTTATTTTTACCGCTTGAAAGCCACGGTTTTTATAACCCACTACTTCGTTAATCAGCTCTTCATCGGAATATGAAAGCCATCCGCCGCTTCCATATACCGGGGCTTTATCATTATAGTTTCCTAACAGCTTCCAAATAGGTGTATTCAGGGTCTTTGCCCAAGCATCCCACATGGCGACATTCACGGTTGCATATGCCCATTTCTGAATGCCGTCCATTCCAAAATACTCAGACTCTTTTTCCCAATCATCTCTTAGTTTTAGAGTTTCATATGCATGGTATTGATTTTTGAGTATAAAATTCTTAATATCTTTAAGACTTCCTAATATGGCATTGGGAGAATAGTGAAAAGAAAGTAAATAACCTTGACCATATACACCGTTTTCTAAGGTAACTTCTACGACATAAAATGCAATCTCACTGATTTCATGAGTAGCATCTGCAATATTTTGTGATAGGGTTGATTGTGCTCTATATATATCGAACTCTTTTATTAAAGTTTTCATCCTTTTGTCTCCATTATCCTAATAATAAGTTGGGTAAAAATAATACGATTTGAGGAACAAATGTAAATATCAGCAACGTTATAAACAGTACCAAGACGTAAGGTAACGTTACTTTTACAATGCGTTCAAATGGTACTTTTGATACAGATGATAGTACATAAAGGACCATACCCAAAGGCGGTGTCAATAGGCCTATCATTAAGTTGAGTATCATAATGAGTCCAAAGTGTATGGGATCTAATCCTACGTTAACGGCAACAGGCAATAAAACCGGTGTCAGAATAGTGATGGCTGCAATGGTTTCCATAAAAGTTCCTACTACCAGAAGCAAAGCTGTAATTAAAATAATGGTCATAAAGCTGCTCTCAACATGGTTTAAGAAAAACTCAGTGATATGTTGAGGTACCTGCTCTACCGATAAAATCCATCCAAAAATAGCCGCTCCTGCTACAATTAACATAACGCTTACCGTATTGTCTGCTGTTTGCTTAAGAAAGTTAGGAATATTCTCCCATTTTATTTCTCGATATGCTACAGTCAAAATAAGTGAATATACTACCGCTACTACTGCACCTTCTGTCGGTGTAAAAACGCCTCCAATAATACCTCCGATTATGATAACAGGTGTCAACAATGCCCAAAAAGATTCTTTGAAGGATCTACCTATTTCTATTAAAGAGGCCCTTTTACTCTTTGGGTAATTTCTTTTTTTGCTTTGAAAATATATAAAAACAGACATGGCAAATCCCATAATTATGCCCGGAATAATACCTGCCAAAAACAGTTTTCCTACGGATACGCCGGCTAATACACCAAATAAGACAGCCGGTACACTGGGTGGAATAATAGGTCCAATAATAGATGAAGCACCTGTTACTGCAAGACTAAAATCCTCGTCATAGCCTGCATCTTTCATGGCTTCTAATTCAATGGCACCTAAGCCGCCTACGTCTGCAATAGCTGTTCCTGACATGCCTGAAAAGATAATACTGGCTACAACGTTGGCATGACCTAAGCCCCCTGTAATATGCCCTACTAATTTATTGGCAAAATTAAATATTTTCTTAGTGATGCCTCCGGTATTCATGATGGCACCTGCTAGTACAAAAAATGGCACCGATATGAGTGTAAAAGAATCCCCTATACTCATGGTCAGTTTCTGTATGGCAATAGCCGGCGAAATATCGTTCATCACTAAATATAAAACTGAGCTGGCTATTAAAGAAAAAGATACCGGTATTCCAAGAATGAGCATAGCCACTAATGTGATAATCATGATTAACATTACACTTCACCCCCTATTAGTTTTTTTAATTCTTCAATCATATCCATAAGCAACCGTATAGATACTATCATCAATCCTATAGGTACTGCTATAAATATTAAGCTAAGAGGAATTTCCATGGCAGAAGATAAAAGCTGATGTTGATATTTAACAGCATCTATTCCAGGTGGTACAAGGTATAGAAATACCACAATCATTAGTAAATTACTTAATATATTAATAATAGCTTGAGCTTTTTTAGATAGCTGTTTATGAAGAAATTCCAATCGAATATGTGCCTTTCTCTTCACACCATAGCTTGCTCCAATATACGTGAACCAAACAAATAAGTATCTGGCCAGTTCTTCACTCCAAATAACAGGTTGATTGACCACATATCGCATGAAAACTTGATACGCTAATACAATTCCCATGGTAGCTAAAACAACCATAATTAGAAAATTTTCAATTTTGTCGTAATATTTCATTTCAGCACCTCTTTAAAAATGTAGATTTAGATGCTTAAGCATCTAAATCTACAACCATTTTAACTAATTTGCATTTCTTATCTCTTCGTAAAGACCTGCTCCCCATTGCTCTTCAAACTCTGCAACAATTTCTTTTGCAGCTTCGATGAATGCTGCTTTGTCAGGCTCGATAACGTTCATCCCATTGTTTTTCATTTCTTCTAGTTTTTCTATTTCGAAAGTTAAAGTTTCTTCTATTTCCATAGGTATGACTTCTTGAACCGCATCCTTTATAATCTGTTGATATTCTTCCGGTATACTATCAAATTTTTCATTTGACATAATAACCGGTGTAAAGGCTACCGTATGTCCAGTCAAACTGATATAATCTTGTACTTCATAAAACTTGTTTGTATAGATAGTCGGTATCGGGTTTTCCTGTCCGTCTACTACGCCTTGTTGTAATGCCAAGTATACTTCTGCAAAAGCCATTGGAGTAGGCTGTGCGCCCATACCTCTTACAACAGCTGTTGGTAAAGGCATATCCGGTGCTCTTAGCTTTTTACCTTCTAAATCAGCCGGCGAAGATACAGGAAAATCTTTAGTTGTAACGTAACGTGTTCCATAATACATCGATCCTAAAGCTGTAATGCCGATTTCATCAGACATTTGTTGGTATAAGCGTTGGCCTATTTCACCGTTTACAACTTTATTACCATGCTCCGGACCATCAAAGATGAATGGTGCATCAAATACAGATATTGGTGCAAATCTTTTTCCAAGTTCTCCAGGCCCAACATATGCAACGTCTACAGTTCCAGCTACAATACCGTCTGCTAAGTCTTTCTCACTTCCAAGCTGGCCGGCGCCATAAATCACAACATTCACTTTTCCTTCAGATCTTTCTGTAACAAGCTCAGCAATTTTATCTGCTGCATTTGAATAAGGATGTCCAGGTGCATAGATATGCCCAAATTTTAATTCATAAGTGACATCTTCACTGCCTGCATCGCCATTATTATTGGGATCTTCATTACCTCCACAAGCTGTTAAAGAAAAAATTAACATGATCACACATAATAAAGATACTATACGTTTCATTTTTCTCATACCCTCCATTTTTAATTATACTCTTCTTTTGATTGTTTTTTATAATCAATTGTAGTATCTCTCACCTATCAATCAATTATAATTTGTTCTCCCTTTACTAATAAATCTGCTAAATTAATTGTAATGTATCACCTCATTTCTTTCATTTTTAATACTATAATTAAATTTTATAATATTGTTTGTACAGCTTTATTCATACCTTCTGTTTCTATAAGGTACAGGTAATCCGCAACTTGTTCTGTTAAACCTTCCACTCTATTTAAGTTTGTCTTCCATACTTGCTCTTGTCCCAGTAATTTTTCAACCATCTTGAAGTAATCTTCTTTGGATGATCCACACGCTTTCCATGCTTTGTCATACATCTGAATTATTTCTTCGTTGTCTGCCATAGCAATGTTATTGCGCTCTCTATACAGTGCAAATAGTCCAGCAAGTGCGAACACCAATTTTACAGGCAGGCGGCCTAACCTGCTTTTATATTCTAAGATGGAAGGTAATACTCTGGTTTCAAATTTTGAAGTGGAATTCAAAGCAATACTTTTTAAATAGTGCTTGATATATGGGTTTCTAAATCTATCTAAAACATCTTTTGCAAAGGCTTTGAGTTCGCTTTCAGGTAAATCTAACGTCGGTATGATTTCATCATATAGTCCAGATTGGATTAGCTGTCCAACCGTTTCATCTTCTACTGCCTCTTTGACGGTATTTAATCCATACAACAACCCTATAG
>JAKSCF010000374.1 GCA_022360735.1 Clostridia bacterium | reverse complement strand
TTTAATTTAATTCATTTTATTTTCTTTTTTAACAAAAGAGTATCTATTGCCACAGTTTTTTTTTAGACGATGTAATATAATCTACAAAGAAAACATCTGTACTTACGATCAATAGTGACGAATAGTCGAAAAGAATTAAGGTGCTCATTAGAGATGATAGGGAAAACGGTGAAAATCCGTTACAGCCCCCGCTACTGTAAACAGTTATGAAATCATATAAGCCACTGGAAATAATCTGGGAAGGCTTGAGAGTAAGTTAAGCTGTGAGTCAGGAAACCTGCCTTATTTTCTAAGAATAAAGACTTCGGTGGGAAGTTTGTTATTCAAATTTATACTATGAAAAGTTGATATCTTACATAGTATATATATTTGAATATGCCAATTATTAACCACCAACAAATAAAAAGGTGGTTTTTTATTTGTAGATTTATTTCTAAGGAGTTTGTGCTCAAATGAAAAAACATATGAATATTTACAAAGATTATCTCGCTGCCTTTGTATTTGTCATTTTGATAAATTTTATGCTTCCAAGACTGTTACCAGGTGATCCTGTTACTGCTTTAGCAGGAGAACAAGTTCTTTTTGAAATGACTGATAAATCCCGTGAACAGTTCCTAGTAGAATTTGGCTTGCATCAGCCACTAAGTATACAATTTTTAAGCTATATAAAATCGCTTATTCAACTTGATTTTGGCTATTCTTACTTCTACAAAAAAGAGGTAGCTGTTGTTATACTCATGCATCTACCCTGGACAATGGCATTAGTTCTAACAGGCGTTATTGTATCTATATTGATAGGATATTTTACTGGCATTGAAAGCGGCTATCATAATGGAAAATTCATTGATAAGTTTTTGTTAAGTACAATGATTTTTATAAGTGGATTCCCTCAGTTTTTTTTAGGAATGCTTTTTTTAATTTTTTTTAGTATACACCTTGGATGGCTCCCTATGGGAGGCTGTGAAACGCCTTGTTCATCTCTTACAGGAGTCGCTAGATTAAAAGATATTTTAGACCATATGATGCTTCCTGTCATGACAATCGTTGTCTCCGAGGTTTCAAATATGTATTTATTGACTAGAAATACTTCTATAAATGTGAATAACAAATTATTTATGCGTACTGCTGCAGCAAAGGGATTAAGTCATCGCATTATCAAATATAGATATTTAGGCAAGAACTCTTTCATTGCTTTATTAACCATGGCTGGAATCATAATAGGAAGGATGTTCGTAGGTGTACTACTCATTGAAGTTGTTTTTTCTTACCCAGGGCTAGGAAGCCTATTTTTTGAAGCCGTGAAAGCACGAGATTATCCCGTTTTGCAAGGTGTTTTGTTTATTACAGCAATAATGGTACTTACTATTAATGGAATAGCAGAATATATTCAGCTTAAATACAGCGAGAGAAGATAGGTATACTGCATGGATATAAAAAAAGGTTTACAAGAAGAAAAGTGCATACTGGTTGGCATCTTTGTATTGGTACTATTTATGCTGATTGTAATGATTATACCCTTTATAGAATTACCTTCTCCCTCTGAGTCTACAAAAGACATTTTTCTTCCACCATCACAGGTTTATATCCTTGGAACGAATGATATGGGTCAAGATATCTTCTCAAGACTTCTTTATGGATTGAGAACTTCAGTCTTTACAAGTTTGTCTGTAGGCATTGTTGCAACTTTTACAGCTGGATTTTTAGGTGCTCTGGCTGCTCTAATAGGTGGACTTTTTGACAGGTTTATTTTAAAAATTTGTGACATATTTTTAGCACTTCCTGAGTTTATCATTTGCTTATTAATTGCTTCCTATATTCGACCAAATGTAATGACCTTAATCATAATGATCAGTTTGTTGAATTGGCAAGGCCCACTTAAAGTGGTACGTTCTCAAGTCCTTATTTGCAGCAAAGATTTATCGGTATATGCAGCTAGAACTTTTGGTGCTAACACATTTTATATATTAAAAAACCACATTGTTCCTGAAATTTCCCCGCTTCTATTATCTATATTTATAAGAAATGTAAGGATTGCTGTTTTTATGGAAGCAAGTTTTTCTTATTTGGGATTAGTGGACCCAGAGATGATTAGCTTTGGAAGGATTATGAGTAATGCAATGTCATTTACTTATTTAGAGGTTTGGAAATGGTGGTTATTACCTGTTGGCATTACACTTTCTTTGTTTTTACTTTCATTAACCTGTGTCGGTTATTTTATAGAAAATAGAAAAAGAATATATTTGGAGGAAGATAAATCGTGATACAAATGAACAATCTCACTATTTCTTATGGCCAAAAAAAAATTATTTGTGGCATTGATTTAGAACTCGAAAAAAATAGCATCACAGCCATAATTGGAGAGTCAGGAACCGGAAAGACGAGTATTGGCCTTGCTTTAATGGGACTCAATAAAGGAAAAGTAAGTGGAGAAATCATTGTAAATGGTCAAAATATTTTAGAGCATTCTAGTAAGAAGATGCAGCAGTATAGATGGAATACGACCAGTATTGTGTTCCAGAATATGGGTGACCTGCTTAATCCAGCTGTAAAAATATTGAAGCAGATTTCAGAATCTATGATTAATCATAACTACTGTTCACGTATAGATGCGATTAGTCGTTCTAAAGAATTACTTTTGCAGGTAGGCATTGAAGAAAGGTTTCATAGGGTCTATCCAGCACAATTAAGCGGCGGCCAGATTCAAAAAGCTTTAATAGCCATGGCTCTCGCTAATAATCCTGAAATTCTAATATTAGATGAACCTACTTCAGCTCTAGATCCTTTAACAAAAATAGAGATGATCCGCTTGATTAAACGAATCGCTAAAGATAAAACCGTTCTTTTAATCACTCATGATTTTTCTGTTTCAAGAAGCTTGGCCCAAAAAATTGTTGTCCTGTATGGTGGAAAAATTATCGAGAAAGGACCATCAAACGAAATTCTAAATTCTCCTATTCATCCGTATACCAGAGGCTTATTGAGATCGTATCCTAATATGTCCACTACAAAAGATTTACAAGGGATACGAGGAAAAATAGAACAGTCACCAATGGGATGCCCTTTTGCTAACAGGTGCACTCAAAAACTAGAGAATTGCTTTCAAGATATGCCAAATCTTAAAGAGATTAGGGGACGTATGGTTGCATGCCATAGAGATGGCATTATTTGTTTACTAAAAGTAAAAAGCATTTCAAAAGAATATCAACAAATTAAAGCATTAAAATCCATTAATTTTAACTTATATGAAGGAGAAACATTAGCTATCGTCGGTGAAAGCGGTAGTGGTAAAACAACCCTTGCAAAATGTATCATGGGTTTAGAAAAAATGGATAAAGGCAAGTTATATTATTGTGAAGAAGAAGTTAGTTATAAAAATAAGAGCTTTTATCAACAGGTTCAAATCATTTATCAAAATCCACAGACTTCTATTAGTAGAAACTTCAATACCTTCAAAGCTGTAAGAGAACCACTCGATATATTTCATATAGGTAATAAAGAGGATAAAAAACAGAAAGTGTTAGAAGCTTTAAATGAAGTACATTTACCCACTGACGATGACTTTCTGAAACGTGGTCCCCATGAATTAAGCGGTGGAGAAAGTCAAAGAGTCGCCATTGCAAGAGCATTGATTCTAAAACCCAAATTACTTATTGCTGATGAAGCTACTTCAGCTCTTGACGTAAGTGTTCAAGCAAAAATCATGAAGTTATTTATGGAATTACAAGAGAGTCGTGGTCTTACACTGCTTTTTATTACTCACGACATTGCTTTAGCACGCAAAATAAGCGATAGGATTATTGTACTAAAAAATGGAGAAATAGTTGAGTATGGACATTCAGCTGCAATTACCCGTGCACCTGTTCATCCCTATACCCAAAGTCTTATCGATGCTGCGCCACAAATATTTTAAATATACCCAGATTATTCACGGAGACTGCTAAAAAGATACAAGTATTTTGGAATTTATTGAT
>JAKSCF010000436.1 GCA_022360735.1 Clostridia bacterium | reverse complement strand
TACATAAAAAA
This sequence comes from Clostridia bacterium, assembly GCA_022360735.1. The sequence continues at coordinate 6,391 of JAKSCF010000436.1, read as the reverse complement.
AATCCGAACTGTGTTCGGATTTCAGCAGTCTACAAAAAATATGTTGTAATTACTAATCTAAGTATTTTGACATATTGCTGATGGCTACAGCCAGCTCAATATTTTTTACAACTTCTTTTGGGCGGAATTTATTATTTTTTGCTTCTAATATGCCAAGCTCACTGCAAATAGCAACAGCGCCAATTTTGTCTTTACTAATTTTATAAGAATCGCTGAAAGATACTTTATACATATCATTTTTCTTTGCTAAATCATCATAATCAAGAACTTTTACAATCAGCTCTGCTAATTCTTCTCTTGTTATCTTTTCTTCACCTTTAAATTCAGTTGCACTATTTTCTATGAGTCCAGAGCCTACTGCCATCTCAATATATTCATAGTTTTCATCTTCGTAATTTATATCAGTAAACTTAGGAGGCTCGCCATAGTATCCATAATATGAATAATTCGTTTCATCTAAAAGTATCTTTATCGCTTGAATTCTAGTGACCTCTGCTTCAAGGTCATAATTGTTATCTTTTTCTATTTTTGTGCCATATTTATCCAATAATTCTCCAGTTACTGCATCAATGCAACCCTTCATATAGTATTCAAAAGGCAAAGTATATATAAGCCGTGTTTCCCACTGGGGATTGTTTATATCTTTACTTCTATTCAATTTTACATAAACAAGATCGGGTTCATATTCTTCAAAGTAAATTTTTTCTGCCTCTGCCTTATTAAGGATATTTTCATTTTGTGGGAGCTCAATATCTTCCCAATACAATTCTATTTCATTTATTGAATAGTCATTAGCATCTAATATCACAGCAATATAATTTTCTTTATAAACAAAACCATTGATCTTTAGAGGGAATATGTATTGATATTCTAATTTTTGGTCACCATCATAGTCATAAGGATGAACCCCATAGACTATCTCTGTTTCAATATCTTTGATTTTATCTGGGTAATACTTACTAATAATCTCTATGGCTTTATCATAACCAGCTTCCCATGAAGCAGCAGTTTTCTCTTCTATAATATTTTCGGGTTTATTATACAAGTAGGTGGCAGCATATATAAGTCTTTCTGTCAACGCATCGATTTCTATGCCGCCCTGTATGATAGCATCTCCAGATTCATTTTGTTTGTTAAAATATGCTGACCATACATTTATATTATCTCTCAATTCAAAATATGAAGGCGCATCGACGTTATATCCTTCACCATATATATCTTCAACATATTTTTTTATTATTTCTGCTGCTTTATCTTGATTGATCTCTTTCCCATGGCTCACAACAGCTTTTTTATTGCTATATATTTCATTTTTTTGTTCATCAGTTATATTTTTAGATTTTGTAATATCGAGGGTATCTCCGAAGTGATCGATTAACTGGCCTTCTTTAGCATCTATAGCACTGGCATTTTTTATATTTAAAGAATATATAGGTTTATATACATCATTCCAATAATAATCTTTTAAATATTCTAATGAAAACTGCATATTATCTGTTATTAATTTCTTAGCTTCATCTTTACTAATAATATTTGTACTGGATGGGAAATCAATAGTATCATCCCATTTACAAAAATATTCCGTTACCTCTTTAGTGCTTCCATCAACTGAAATGAATATAAAATTTTGATTAACTCTTGCGCCATTTACCTTTCGATCAAAGTAATATTCATAGTCAATGGTATAGTTATAATTTATATCAAATGCGCTTGAAGTTTGTTCGACTTCATTATATTTACTTGGATCGATTTTCTTTATAAAATTTTCAGCAATTTCTTTTGCTTCTTCATTTGCTAATATTTCTATCTCTTGATCAACATCTGAATACATATCACTCGTTTCATATTTTTCAAAACGTGCTTTATTGGTCATACCTGTAGATGCATCAATAACAACATCAATATATAACTCCATTTCATCATCTTGTATTGTCCAACTAACCAACCATTCACCATTTTCAAAGGAATAATAAGCTTCATAGAATTTCACTGTAGGATCGTGTTTTTTATCGTCAATCTTATAACCCCAGCCGGTTTTTACTGTATTTTTAGATAACTCAATTGCTTTTTCTTGAGAAATTTCAGGCTCACTTACAGCTGTTGCTTCTATTCCTTCCGCTATGCCCTCCATAGCGTTTACTGGTATTGCCATGCTAAAGATTAGTCCCAATAAAAAAATGTATACTATGATTTTTCTCATCTCACCAATATCTCCTTTATGTAATTTTTCATTTTTCCATAGTTTATCATATTTTATTTCAAAAATGCATTTTGGTATAATAATTTTTTATTATAAAATAATTTAAGTAAAAAAATATCCGAACTTTTGTTCGGATATTCTATACAACATAATGCTTTATTCTATGACTTCAATAATAATGGTAGCATTTCTTATGGGTTGTTCAATATAATCTTCTATTACTTCCTCCGGCAAATCTCCTGATTCTTGTTGCATCTCAGCTGAATCATTTCGATTCATACCTTTTATATTGGCATCTTCAATTGCTTTAAGAGATACATCCTCATCAGGTTCTGAAGCAGTATAGTCAAATTGCTCCGTAAGACTTATGACATTGACATTGTAACTATCTACTTTAGAATAAGCCGTCACATGATCTAAAAGAAGATCAAATCCACCAGGGCTAACTTCAAGTAATATTTCATCTTCATTCACTTTCATTGTTATATAATAACTTGAAATAATAATATATTCACGAAAATAAGCAGCTGCACTTTCTAATGTATCTCCTTTTATAGTAACTTGTGCTTCATACGTTTCAAATGCATTATCATCGCTTAACATGGCTATACCTTCAGTCATTGAATCCATTTCAATACTTTCCGGTGCACTCTCAACTGAAAACATAGCTGAATTATTCATTGATTTTTCTTGTGAATCATTAGCTAATGTCCATTTTGAACCTGTTCGTGGTGCTTCCTCTTCACTTGCTGCTTCATCTACAGTCAAATTTTTATGATCAAAAAATTGATTTTGTAATGCTGACACTACCATAATAAGTACAGCAGCAGCAATAACAGTATAGGATCTCCAATCTTTGCTCTTCTTCTTCTTTTGCTCAGCAACTAATTTCGTATGAAGTTCTTCCTTAAAACCTGTCGGTAGCGGAACTTCAGGAATACGCTTCAGCGCTTCTGTGTTGGCCATGAGCGTTTCATACTCTAACGAGCAGCTTTTACATTGTAATAAATGCTCCTCTACCAATTGCTTATCATGAGCATCTAAAAGGTCATCTATATATAAAGACATTTTTTCCTGAATATCTGCGCAATTCATAAAGATTACTCCTCTCTTTACTATTTAGACGAATCACTATTAGATTTGTTCCATACTTCTATCTTGACTAATGATTTCTTTTAACTTAATTCTGGCACGACTAAGCCTTGATTTAACGGTTCCCTCTGAACAAGCCATGATTTGAGAGATTTCTTCGTATGAAAATCCTTGAACATCTCTTAATATAATGATTTGCTTGTGGTCTGTTGACAGCTTGTCAAGGGATTCTAGAAGTAATTGAGTGTATTCTTTATTTTCAAATATCCTCTCCGGAATATGCACTTCATCTTTAATATCATTTATTTCACCTTCAAACGAATTTGAATAATCCGTTAGGCTGGTTACTTGATTGATCCTATTTCTCTTTTTCAAAGCATCATGACACGTATTGGTTACAATACGATATATCCAAGTATAAAAACTGCTGTCCTGCCTAAACTTTTTTAATGATTTATATATTTTAATCCATGCATCCTGCAAGGTATCTTTTGCATCTTCTTCATTTCCCATCATTCTTAAGGCAATATTGTAAGCTTTCACTTGATACTTTTCGATTAACCTCTCAAAGCTTTCAATATCCCCTTTAATGGCCTTTTTAAGTAACAACTTTTCCTCAGATGACATAAACCGAGTCACCTCCCTGCGATAATCAGTCTATAGTATTATAACACAAACTCAAATATCTGAAAAGAATGTTGATATTTCAATTGTTTTACTTTCCTTTTTTTCAATACATTTAACAGACTGAAGACAAAATACTTTGCAATTGAATGAATGCACAAACGAATATCTATACACCTGGGTTCAATTTGTCTACAACCTAAAACAGACATACACCATATGTCTGTTTTCAATGATTTTTTAGCTTTTTAATCTGCTATGGATTAATTCCATATTACTTAGATTATTAATCAATACACTTTTATCTATGTTATAGCGTCGTGCAGCTTCTACAACCGTTCGGTCTAAATCTCCACCTTCAATATTAGGTCTGCAGGTTATCCCATATACATCAAAAACTCTCTTTGCTTCAGGAATTTCGCTAACAATTTGTCTTACCGTTTTGTTTTCATCAATCATAATCAACCCTCCAAAGTATTAAACTTAGTGTAACTATTAAATAGGTTGACCATTTTAAATCCAAACTATGCAAGTCCGATTTACTTTATAAACTTATCTATAGCATCATTCAAGTCTTTTAATTTTTGATGATCATTATTTTCTACAGCTTCTATGACACAATGATTGATATGGTCTTCTAAAATTAACTTTCCTACATTATTAAGGGCTGCCCTTACAGCAGCAATTTGTATCAATATCTCACTACATTCTTTTCCTTCTTCACACATTCTTTTAATGGCACCTGCATGACCAACTATTTTTGCCATTCTATTAATAATTTTTTTTTGCTGTGGGTGATTATGGTTTTCCATATACAATAAGCTCCTTTCACAATAGGATTATCCTACATTAACCTTCTTCCAATTACCTCTTATAAAGCGCAATATCAGAATAACGCCTCTAATGGTTATATCTGCCGCATAAGCGAGCCAAACCCCTGTTAACCCTAACTTCATACCCAGTATATAAACACCTAAAATTCGTATTCCCCATATTCCAATAAAGGTTGAATACATAGGAAATTTTGTATCACCTGCCCCTTGCAGTGCAGCAGTTAAAACAAGGGTAACACACAAAAAAGGCTGAAACAACGCTATTATTCTAAGTACCTTAACCACTAAATCAATGACCATGGGATCTTGTGTAAATAACCTGGCAAGAAAAGGTGAAAATACATAAAATACAGCGCCTACAACTATCATAAATCCTGTAGCTATATAATAAGACATCCACCCATACCTTTGGGCTTCATCACTCTTATTCGCCCCAAGGCTTTGACCCACTAAAGTTGCAGCAGCTATGCCAAAGCCCATCCCAGGCAGATAAGAAAATGTTTCTATTGTCCCGGCTATATTATGAGCCGCATATGCCTCAGTGCCAATTTTTATAATCATACCCCCATATATAAGCTGTCCCGATCTCATAATTAATCTTTCTGCAGCAGCAGGTAAACTAATTCTTACAATTGATTTTAATATATTTTTGTCTATTTTCCATTTACTAAATAAAGAAATATGAATCTTAGTATATCTACCATTCATTTTCCTTAGCAGTAAAACAGCACCTACTACTCTGGAAAGAGTAGTTGCTAATCCTGCCCCTAAAATACCCAGTCCGGTAAAGTTAAACAATCCAAAAATGAGTATATAGTCAAGTATTGCATTGATTATATTGGATATAATGGCAATTTTCATTGGCGTTTTAGTATCCCCTGCGCCCCTTAAAGCGCTGGACAAAACCATCATAACACATAAAAATACAGATGGAACAGCTACTGATAAAAAATATGGCAAAGCGTACTGAACAACGCGTTCTTCAGCTCCTAGGAGCAAAAGAATGTTCTTAGAAAATATAAGATTTATTATCCCAAAGCCTAAACCTATAGATACTGCCATAATTAGAGATTGCTTAACCGTATGGTTGGATTTTTCAAAATCATTAGCCCCTATATTTCTTGATACTATAGCAGTTGTTCCTACCCCTAACGCTAGAAAAAAAGCAATATATATATTCATAATAAGATTGGTAGCCCCTACACCTGCAATAGCTTCTGTACCAATTTTTCCAATAAAAAATGTATCGACTACTCCAATAAATACCTGTAATATATTTTCTATCATTGCAGGAATAGCTAAAACCATGATAGCTTTAATACGATTGTCTTCTTTCATTTTTTAACCCCTATCATATATCAATAACCCCCCAGGGGGGATATTGATATTTTACATCACCATGAAAAATAATTCAACTAAATTCAATTTAAAAACAAAAAAACCAGACACATTAAACGTCTGGTTAAATATCTGCTTTTTTATCTTTTTAATCGGCTATAAATTAAATCGCTTAGTCAGTTCAGTCTTTATATCTTCAATTTCAATACCTTTTTCGGCCATTAACACTAAGACATGATAGACCATATCACTTATTTCGTAAACCAATTCTTCTTTATCGGGATTTTTAGCTGCAATAATCACT
>JAKSCF010000293.1 GCA_022360735.1 Clostridia bacterium | reverse complement strand
TATCGGAAATCCTTGAAATACTGCAGGTACATCAGATAGTTCTAATCTTTCTCTGATACCCGCAAATAATATAATTGCTAATCCAAATCCTATGGATGCACCAAGTGCATTAACGATTGTCTCTACGATTCCATAATTTTCTTGAATATTGATAAGTGTTAAACCTAACACAGCACAGTTGGTTGTAATAAGTGGAAGATATACCCCCAAAGCCTTATATAGTGAAGGGCTTACCTTTTGAACAACCATCTCTACAAACTGCACCAATGCAGCAATAACCAAAATGAAAGCTATAGTCTGCAAGTACTCTAAATGAAAATTCACAAGAATCAAGTGATGCACCATATACGTAATAATTGATGCTAATGTCATTACAAAGGTAACCGCCATACTCATACCGATAGATGTTTCAACTTGTTTTGATACACCAAGGAAAGGACAAATACCTAAGAATTTTGAAAGTACATAGTTATTAACTAATATACCACTTAACAATATAACAAATAATCCTGCTACACTCATTTGCTTACCCTCCTTGCTTTTCTAGCTGCCATCCAGTTAAAGAGCGCTAATAATAGCCCTAGTGCCAAGAAAGCACCTGGAGGAAGAATCATAATCAATGCAGGTTGATATGCTTCACCAAATAAAGCATAACCAAAGATCTCGCCTGCTCCAATAATCTCTCTTATCGCACCTAACATAAACAATGCTATAGTAAATCCTGCTCCCATTCCTATAGCATCAGCAATGGAATCTATGACAGAGTTTTTAGAAGCAAAAGATTCTGCTCTTCCTAGAATAATACAGTTTACTACAATAAGAGGAATAAATAATCCTAACGCTTCATCCAGTTCAGGCGCGTACGCTTTCATTAGCAAGCCTACAATTGTAACGAAAGTAGCAATAACTACTATGAAAGCAGGTATACGTATTTTACTGGGTATAATATTTTTAAGTGCTGAAATAACTATATTTGAACCTAACAAAACCGCAGTGGTAGCAAGACCCATACCGATACCATTAATGGCTGATGTCGTAACCGCTAATGTCGGACACATACCAAGCATCTGTATAAATACGGGATTTTCAGCTGCAATGCCGTTTAGCAGAGTTTTTCCAATTCTCATATCGTTCCCTCCAATCTTCCTTATTCAATCTATTTAAGATTCTCATTATAATACTTAATTGCTTCGTTTACCCCTTTTGTTACAGCGTCAGAAGTAATCGTTGCACCGGAAACAGCTACGATTTCATTATCTGAAGGTGTTCCGGCTTTAATAACCATAATTTCCATATCAGCTGTTTTACCCTGATATTGGTTTTTATACTCATCATCAGCTACCTTAGCCCCTAAACCAGGTGTTTCAGTATGGTTACCGATTTTAACACCGGTGACAACACCTTCTGCATTAATACCTACCATAACTTCTATTATACCGCCATAACCATTGGGTACGGTCTTTAAAGTATATCCTACCGTATTACCACCGGCAGTCCCTTCATAAACTTCAGCAACAATTATAAATTGATCAGGCGATTGTACTTCAATCTGAGAAAATTTTTCTGCCTCAGGAAGTGCTTCTTTTCTTGATGCCGTATCGGCCAGTATCTTTTGTTCTTCTATTGGACCCGCTGTTATGCCATTGATATATCCGAGGGCAGCCGCAGCAACTGCGGCAATAATACATAATATAACGCCAAGTTTAATTACTTCTTTCATTCTACTTTACCTCCCCGAATAATCTAGGACTTGTATATTTATCTAAAAGTGGAGCGGCTACATTCATAAACAGGATAGCAAAGGATACACCTTCCGGATACCCACCATAAACCCTGATGACTGTAGTAATGATACCACATCCTAATGCAAATATCACTTGACCTTTAGGTGTTATCGGGGATGATGCATAATCTGTTGCCATAAAAATAGCACCTAACATTAAACCTCCGGCAAATATGTGATAAAGCATATAATTGATATCAAAACCACCAATAATCAGTGTTAACGCTGCAACCGTTCCAATATATATTAAAGGAATTCTAGGTGTTATAACCTTTTTATATACCAGATATACACCACCAAGGATTAAGAAAGCAGCTGATGTTTCTCCAATACATCCACCAATATTACCGATTATCAAATCCGTCAATGACGGTAAAACAATACTTGGGTCTGCTTCTCCCCCTAATATCGCTAAAGGTGTAACTGTGCTCACCGCATCCGGTCCCGGAGCAACCCAATTGGTCATTTGTACCGGCCATGATGCTAT
>JAKSCF010000298.1 GCA_022360735.1 Clostridia bacterium | reverse complement strand
TTTATCCGCATATCTCTTTTACCCCTCTCTTAACAAGGACTTTTGCTAAAATCTTTCTATACTCTGATGACCCTCTTAGGTTTGTCCCAAAATTAAGCTCATGGGTAAGCAGACAGCATGCAGCATCTATTTCATCATCCAATGGATTTTGAGATAACAAATTTGAAGCTTCATAAGCCAGTTTAGCCTTAGTAGGCCTTGCTCCCACCGCGATTTTCCATTTATCTTGACACAGGCTGAGAGAGACCGCTAAAACCGGAAAATCAGTAGCCGTTATTCTATGGCTTAAATGAGCTGCGCCGGAACCATTTTTTTTAATGATTATTTTAATTAAAATGTCTTTTTTATAAGGCATATTAACGAATTGTTCTAAAGATATTATGCCGCCTTCATACAAATGAACATAAGTATCTAATGCCAATAAGGTGGTTAGAACATCAGAAAACCCAAACCTGGCATACACACTTCCGCCTATTGTAGCGCAGTTTCTGAATTGAACGCCAACAATATGTTTTACGGTTTCAGAAAGTACGCCGTTAAAATAATGGTTTAATATAGGACTGGTTTCAATTTGTCTGAGTGTTGTCATGCAGCCAATCTCAATTTCAGATTCTGTCTCTGTGATTGTATCCAACCCCAAGTGAGATAAGTTGATTGCCGTATTATAATGTTTCCTTCCCATCTTAAGCCATAACAAACCGCCCAGTACAACATTGTTTTTATTTTGATTAAGCAGTTCATATGCATCTTTTATACCTTTTGCGGAAACATACTCTTTAAATGTAAACAAATTGATTCTCCCTTCATTCCTCTCAATGACATCTATTCAATATAACATTAATTCCACAAGTTATAGGTTGACACGTTAACAAACGACACAATTATATCATATGCTATCTCTCGTTTCAATTTTTGCTTCCAACTCAAGTTACAAGTAAAACTTACTAAGCGAATGCATAATACTAACTGAAGAGATATTTGGTATATAATTTGTAATGGAGAAATGCAGTTTTAATGGAGTGTAACGGAATTAAAACCAAAGGGTTGTAACACTAAGCAGAGGTTTAGGGCACTGACCGTATAAGTATTAGTATATCAACAATTAGTCTCCCTTTGTTCTTTTCGCAATGAAAATTATATACCAAATGTCTCTTAACGTAAATCTAACTGCAAGAGTCACAATTAATATTGCCATTTTTTTCACTCCTAATGAGCGAGGCAACTTCCTAAATTTTTAGGGTGGCCACTGAGAGCCACCCCTACATGTTTGTCAATATATTATATCTCTTAAACCTTTACTTCATTGGAAATCTATCTGGAAGTATAATACCGGCTCTCTTGTAAATCGACTTGGCTCTATCTTTTGCTTCGGCAATAACAGCCCCTTCATCTACCGTTAAGACTTTGCGGTCTTTCATGATCCATTTGCCGTCACAAATCATACTCTCCACATTTTGACCGCTCATAGATGTCACAAGGTTTGCCGCCGCATCATGTAACGGCAGCATGTCTACAGTATTTGGGTTAATAATAATTAAGTCTGCTTTTTTTCCTTTTTCTATGCTTCCAAGATTCTTCTCGTCCAGTATGGCCTTTGCACCATTAATGGTTGCCATCTTTAATATTTCCTGAGCTTTTACCACTGTAGGATCTAATCGCCATCCTTTATGAATTAAAGACGTTAACCACATTTCATCAATCATGTTCATTCGATTATTAGACGGTGCACCATCGGTTCCTATGGTAACACAGATATTTTCTCTAAGCATTCTCGGTACTTTTGCAAATCCAAGGACACGCATGGCCGCTGCCGGGTTATGGGACACCTTTACTTGTCTGTCTCTAAATATCTCAATTTCCTCATTTGTCATCCAAACCGTGTGCACGGCTAAGAAGTTTTTATCCAGCACACCTAAGTTATCCAGATGTTTTACTGTCGTTGCCCCTCTTGTCTCCTTTGCAAATTCAACCTCTTCTTTAATTTCCGCCACGTGCATATGCACACCCACGTTGTATCGATCTGCTAATTCTTTTGTTCTGACAATCAAATCATCGGTGGCATTAAAAATCGTTCTTATCCCAAACCATACTTGAACACGTCCATCTGCCGTGTTGTGGTATTTTCTTATATTTTCTTCCTGTATATCCAGCTCTTCCTGCGTCGTCTTTTGCCATGCATCGGGAAGCCCTTCTCCTGAGTCCATAATGGATTTGGCAAGCATACCTCGAATACCTGTCTCTGTTACAGCTTTGGCCATCCCTGAAACAAATTGACCGCCTGGCTCTGCAAATGCAGTAACACCGGATTTTATCAACTCAAGGTTGCACATTAAAGTGGATACATATGAATCTTCTTCCGACAAATTGCTCTCATATGGCCAAATTCTTTCATGGAGCCATGTCAAAAGGTTGACATCATCTCCCAGTCCTCTTCCTAACTGCTGTGAGGTATGAACATGGGTATTAATCAATCCTGGCATCACAATCTTATCTTTGGCATCCATAACTTCAGCATCAGGCTTTATCAGCTGAGCATCGATATGCCCTGCATCAACAATCCTATCCCCTTCAATTAAAACACCACCCGATTCATAAGCTTGTAAATGGTCATCCATTGTGAGTAGTAAAGCATTTTTAATATATATTTGTTTCATGGTTAATTCCTCCATTTTTTATTAACTATTTCCCAGCCCTTCTTTATCTAGCATCACTTATATAGGGTTTACCAAGGCTTTGAGGGTCCCGACTGTTTTTAGCTGAAAACAGTAATACTGCTAACGTCACCACATACGGTAACATGGTCAGATATTGTGACGGCAGCTCTATACCAATGGCTTGTAATCTAAATTGAAATGCATCAGCCGCACCAAAGAGTAATGCCCCTAAAAATACACCTATGGGATGCCTCTTACCAAAAATAACCACAGCTAAGGCAATATATCCACGCCCTGCCGTTACGTTTTCCATAAAAACGCCCAGCTGCACAAGCGTCAAGTAGGCACCGCCAATACCACCCAGTATGCCGTTAATTGTGGCAGCTAAGTAACGTGTTTTATAGACTTGTATCCCTACCGTATCCGCAGCCCTTGGGTGTTCTCCCACTGCAGTAAAGGATAGCCCCCAGGTTGTCCTATATAGCAATATTACACTTAAAGTAATCAATACATATGATGCATATACGATAATATCCTGATTAAAGAAAGCTTGTCCTATAATTGGTATTTTCGATAGAACCGGAATTTCAATCTTGCCGAATGTATCAATTTGTGGGAAGTTAGGATTGCTGCTCACCAGTACTTTAAACATAAAGCTGGTTGTTCCAAGCATCAACATATTTAAAGCTATTCCCGTAACGGTCTGATCTTTTCTCATATAAACAGAAAACAACCCGTGGATTAAGCTTACAACCAAGCCGCCTAACATACCACCAACTAATCCGACCCATAAGCTGCCGGTTATATATGTAAAAGCAAAGCTGGCAAATGCACCGGAAAGCATAATCGCCTCAAGGCCAATGTTGAGTATGCCTGCCTTTTCCGAAAAGGTTTCTCCCAGTCCGGCAAAAATAATGGGCACTGCCATTCTAACACTAGCAGTTAAAAAAGTGGTCAAGAATGTGATTGTAAATATTTGTTCTAGCATTTTTCTT